>CAYNUM010000544.1:0-2240 GCA_964400025.1 uncultured Croceivirga sp. | reverse complement strand
ACCTAATGCCAAGTGATATTTTAGGAACTTCTATTTTCAATGTGAAAAAATCTGAGTTTGAGTTTAAAAAAGGTCCTTTATTTTCCAATATCATTCTTATTGATGAAATCAACAGGGCTCCTGCCAAAACACAAGCTGCCCTTTTCGAGGCTATGGCGGAACGTCAAATCACTATGGATGGTACCGAATACATCATGGAACCGCCCTTTTTAGTGTTTGCTACTCAAAATCCTGTAGAACAAGAAGGCACTTATCGTTTACCAGAAGCACAATTGGACCGTTTCCTTTTTAAAATTGATGTGAACTATCCTTCCCTTGAGGAAGAGGTGCAGATTTTGGAAAGCAAGCACAACCAAAAAAATGTAGTAGAGGAAGAGCTGGTCAACCCGGTATTATCCGCTGTAGAAATAGCAGAATACCAAAAAATAATCAAAGAAATTACGGTCGAAAAAAACCTTATCACCTATATCGCATCGATAGTAAACAATACCAGAAACAACGCTAACCTGTACTTGGGGGCATCTCCAAGGGCTTCTATAGCACTGATGGATGCTTCCAAAGCTTTGGCTGCGATGAACGGGCGAGATTTTATTACTCCGGATGATATCAAAAAAGTAGCAGCCCCAATATTGTCCCACAGAATCATTCTTACGCCAGAGCGAGAAATGGAGGGACTTACGGCTAACCAAGTGGTACAACAAATTGTAGAGAGTATAGAAATTCCTAGATAACATAATCTTTTGAAAAGAATTTTTGGACATATCTACCTGCAACAGCGCTTTTTCATAGTGCTGGTTTCGCTTATTATAGGTTTTTTGGTTTCCTATATCTATCCGAGTTTGTATGGTGTATTTCGAATTTTGTTTTTTGCTATCTGTCTTCTGCTTGTGGTAGATTACATTCTACTCTTTTCATCAAAAGGTAAATTGCAAGCCCAAAGGGTTCTACCCGATAAGTTGTCCAATGGGGATATGAACTCGATTCAAATTGCTATCACCAATAGATATCTTTTTCAGGCTACCTGTAGCATCATTGATGAATTGCCCTTTCAATTTCAAAAAAGGGATTTTGATATAAAAAGTACCTTAAAATCAGGAGAAACCAAGTCTTTTGACTATCAATTGAGACCCACGGAACGTGGCGTTTACCAGTTTGGCAGTTTGAATGTTTTCCCAGCGTCACCCATAGGCTTTTTGGCCAGAAGGTATAAATATGATACGGCGGCAGAAGTTCCTGTGTATCCTTCATTTCTTCAACTCAGGAAATATGACCTTATCGCTTTTACCAATCGTTTACACGAATATGGTTTGAAGAAAATTAGACGTATTGGTCATACTATGGAGTTTGAGCAAATCAAAGAATATGTGCAAGGGGATGACATTCGAAACATCAATTGGAAAGCCACCGCTAAGAAAAACCAACTGATGGTCAACCAATACCAAGATGAAAAATCACAACCCATTTATTCCGTCATTGATAAAGGAAGGGTGATGAAAATGCCTTTTGAAGGCCTGAGTCTGTTGGATTATGCCATAAATGCCACTTTAGTAATAAGCAATATTGCATTAAAAAAACAAGATAAAGCGGGTATGTTTTCTTTTAGCAATGCCATTGAAAATCGTGTTATGGCTGAGCGAAGAAATTCCCAGATGAACTTGATTCTGGAAACCCTGTATAACCTACAAACTAATTTTGTGGAAAGTGACTTTAGCAGGTTGTACGTGGATATTAAACGTAACCTGAACCAGAGAAGTCTACTCCTACTCTATACCAATTTTGAAACCCTAGATGCCCTGCACCGGCAAATGGGGTATCTACAAGCTATTGCGAAACAGCACCTTTTGGTAGTGATTTTCTTCGAAAACACCGAGCTCCACGAGTTTACAGACAAAAAAGCGGAAAACATCCAACAGGTGTTTGAACAAACCATAGCTGAAAAATTTGTTTATGAAAAGAAGTTAATTGTAAATGAGCTTCGCAAACACGGTATTCAAACCATTCTGACCAAGCCCGAAGACCTCACCATAAATACCATTAATAAATACCTTGAAATAAAAGCTAGGGGGTTGATATAGCTAAATCTTCAAAATCATTCAGTACTTGCGAGGAAAAACCAAAAGGGGTCAAAGAAGGGAGTTCAACATCTGAACCATTTTCTGGAAAAAGAAGGTTATTAAACTTGTAGGATTCTCCCATAACAATAGCACCTTTCGAATGGCGTAGTCTACCATCCTCCTTTT
>CAYNUM010000543.1:0-2246 GCA_964400025.1 uncultured Croceivirga sp. | reverse complement strand
GTTCGGGATAAAGAATTCGTTTCCTTTTTGGAAAATGAAGGTATAGATACTACTGATGAAATCTACTATTTCAAGCTCTTTTTAGGCGATATTTCCAAATCGTACATTACTGGGATAAAAGAATTGGGCTATACCCCAACTATTCGTGAAATTGGAAGGTTGGTGTACCATGATGTCAATCTAGATTATTTGAAAGAAATAACAACTAGTTTGAAGGGCAATATAAGTTTAGATATGATTTCAAAGCTGGCAGTTCACAATGTTACTGTTCACTATATTGAAAGTCTGCGTGATGTTGGATATGGTGATTTAGAACCGGAAATGATCAAGAAGTTTGCAGTCCATGATATCGATGCAACATATATAAAATCATTACAGCAATTGCGCTTTAGCGAAATAGCACCTAACACACTAAAACGGGCAAAAGTTCATGGACTAACGGCCGGTTTCGTCCAAAGGGCAAAAAAAAGCGGTACTGAGTATGATGATTTGGAAGATTATATCAGACTCAAAAAGCACGGTAAAAGAGGTGCGAGGTAAGAAAGCAAAAAAAGCCCCGACATTTGTCGGGGCTTTTTTGGTAAATATTATTGATTAGCCTAGGGCAACCCTAGAGAATCCAGTGACTTCCAAGGCAGAGTCAACGGATTGCACATATTGGGCAACGCTTTGCTTGCTATCTTTGATAAAAGCTTGATTGATCAAGGTATTGTCCTTAAAGAATCGCTTAAGCTTTCCTTTGGCGATATTATCCAACATCGCCTCAGGTTTGCCTTCTTGACGTAATTGGTCTTTGGCAATTTCGATTTCTTTGTCGATGACTGATTGGTCAACACCTTCTTCGTTAAGTGCTACCGGATTCATAGCAGCTGCTTGCATGGCAACATCTTTTGCTGCTACATCAGCACCTGCAACATTCGCAGAAAGGCCTACTAGGGTCGCAATTTTGTTTCCAGCATGAATATAAGAACCAACAAAAGCGGCACTTAATTTCTCAAAACTGCCTATTTCAATTTTTTCACCGATTACACCGGTCTGTTCGGTCAATTTCTCAGCAACGCTCATTCCGTTGTACTGAGCAGCTAGAAAGTCGTCTTTAGAATCAAAACCCAGTGCCAAGTCAGCCAATTCATGGGCCAAAGTGACGAATGTTTCATTCTTGGCGACGAAGTCAGTTTCGCAATTCAAAGAAATGATTATGCCAGTGGTACTATCACCATTGACCTTAGCTATTGCTGCCCCTTCAGAAGAGTCTCTATCAGCCCTTTTAGCGGCAACTTTCTGACCTTTCTTTCTAAGGATCTCAATTGCTTTATCAAAATCTCCTTCTGCTTCAACCAATGCTTTTTTGCAATCCATCATGCCCGCACCGGTCATTTTTCGCAACTTATTTACATCTGCGGCGGTAATATTTGCCATTTGTTACGTTTTTTTAAATGTTTATGTAAAGTAAAGCACGTGGTATGTGCTTAATTTAAGCTAAATGTTAATTTACTCTTCAGAGTCTTCAATACCTCCTTTGGTATTGTCTTGCCACTCCTTCAATTCTTCCCATTTTCCATCAGCGGCCATTTTTGCTTGCTTTGCCCATGAACCTGGGTCAAGGTGCGCCAATCTTGGGCTCGCCTCAGTCAAAATATTCTTTACGTTGTCAGCGGCAGCTTTTGACAAATCATCGTAGGTGGCTACACCGGCAGCAACAAGAGCTTCGGCAGCTTTTGGACCAATACCTTCAATTTTGGTCAAATCATCAGCCTTGGTTTCTGCCTTTGGGGCAGCCGCTGGTTTTTCAACTTTTTCTTCCTTTTTTGCCGCAGGTGCCTCAGTCTTAGCTTCTGCAGTTGCCGCGTCTTTATCTCCGTTTTTATCTGCTTTACGTTCGGCCAAACCTTCTGCCACTGCACTGGTAACTTCAGACATGATGATTTCTATTGACTTTCCGGCATCATCGTTTGAAGGAATTACAAAATCGATAGGTCTTGGGTCACAATTCGTATCGACCATTGCAAAAATCGGAATGTTCAATTTTTGTGCTTCCTTCACTGCAATGTGCTCACGCATGGTATCTACAATAAAAATAGCCCCTGGTAAGCGTGTCATATCGGCGATAGAGCCTAAGTTTTTCTCCAATTTACCACGTAGACGGTCGACTTGTAGGCGCTCTTTTTTAGAAAGGGTATTGAACGTACCATCTTTCTTCATGCGGTCAATGGCCGCCATTTTTTTAACAGCTTTTCTAATGGTAA
>CAYNUM010000542.1:0-2249 GCA_964400025.1 uncultured Croceivirga sp. | reverse complement strand
CCAACATGCCAGCTTAAATGACAAGCTGGCATTTTTGTTTCAACAGTTTGTCAGTTTTTGCGGCATGGCACAATTTCTGCCCAATCGAATGCAGAATTCATAAACTAAAACTTAAAAATTTATACAAATGGCTAAAGTGAACATTAAACCATTGGCAGATAGGGTCTTAATTGAGCCTATGGCAGCTGAAACCAAAACTGCTTCCGGTATTATCATTCCAGATACTGCCAAAGAAAAGCCCCAAAAAGGTAAAGTTGTCGCTGTCGGACCCGGCACCAAAGATGAAGACATGACAGTTAGTGTTGGTGATTCGGTACTCTATGGAAAATACGCAGGCACCGACCTTAAATTGGAAGGGGTAGATTATCTAATCATGAGACAAAGTGATATTCTAGCTATTGTATAATCATTGAGATTATTACATCACACTGAAAATTAATCAACTGGTTCCCCACTTTACGGGAACCTCAAAATAAAACTTAGAAAATGGCAAAAGACATAACATTTGATATAGATGCAAGAGATGGCCTTAAACGCGGTGTCGATGCATTGGCCAATGCCGTTAAGGTAACATTAGGCCCAAAAGGAAGAAACGTAATCATCACCAAATCATTCGGTGCTCCACAAGTAACAAAAGATGGGGTTACTGTAGCTAAAGAAATTGAATTGGAGAACGCCCTTGAAAATATGGGCGCTCAAATGGTGAAAGAAGTTGCTTCAAAAACTAACGATTTAGCCGGTGACGGTACTACTACAGCAACTGTTTTGGCTCAGGCAATTGTAAAAGAAGGATTGAAGAATGTTGCTGCCGGTGCCAATCCAATGGATTTGAAAAGAGGTATCGACAAGGCTGTTGAAGCTATTGTTGCAGATCTTTCAAAACAATCAAAAAAAGTAGGGGATTCTTCTGAAAAAATCAAGCAGGTTGCTGCTATTTCAGCGAACAATGATGAGGCGATTGGAGATTTGATTGCCCAAGCTTTTGATAAAGTAGGCAAAGAAGGTGTAATCACCGTAGAAGAAGCCAAAGGAACAGATACGTATGTTGATGTTGTAGAAGGTATGCAGTTCGACAGAGGTTATCTTTCTCCTTACTTCGTAACCGATTCTGAGAAAATGATTGCCGATTTGGAGAATCCTTTCATCTTGTTGTTTGACAAGAAGATTTCTTCAATGAAAGATTTACTTCCTGTTCTTGAACCAGTTGCCCAATCTGGCAAACCGCTATTGATTATCGCAGAGGATGTTGATGGAGAAGCTTTGGCCACTTTGGTTGTAAATAAATTAAGAGGTTCATTGAAAATTGCCGCTGTAAAAGCTCCAGGTTTTGGTGACCGCAGAAAAGCAATGTTGGAAGACATCGCAATTTTGACCAATGGTACGGTTATTTCTGAGGAAAGAGGGTTTTCATTGGAAAATGCGACGGTTGATATGTTGGGAACTACTGAACGTGTGACCATTGATAAGGACAATACTACCATTGTAAATGGTTCTGGTTCTGCCAAGAATATCAAAACCCGTGTGAACCAAATCAAATCTCAAATTGAGACCACAACTTCTGATTATGACAGGGAAAAATTGCAAGAGCGTTTGGCCAAATTGGCTGGTGGTGTTGCAGTTCTTTATGTTGGTGCAGCTTCTGAAGTTGAGATGAAGGAAAAGAAAGATCGCGTAGATGATGCATTGCATGCGACAAGAGCAGCAGTTGAAGAAGGTATCGTTGCTGGTGGTGGTGTTGCCTTGGTTCGCGCAAAATCTGTTTTGAAAAAGGTTGACACCGAAAATGCAGATGAAGCAACAGGTCTTCAGATTGTAGCTCGTGCGATTGAATCACCAATTCGTACCATCGTTGAAAATGCCGGTGGTGAAGGATCTGTCGTTGTTGCAAAAATTCTTGAAGGAAAAGGTGATTTCGGTTACGATGCCAAGTCTGACAAATATGTTGAAATGATGAAGGCTGGTATTATCGATCCTAAGAAAGTGACTCGCGTTGCTTTGGAAAATGCCGCTTCTGTTTCAGGTATGATTTTGACCACTGAGTGTGCATTAACCGACATCAAAGAAGATACTCCTCCAATGCCTCCAATGGGCGGTGGCGGAATGCCGGGTATGATGTAAGTCATTGATACTAACAGGTTACTTTACACCTGTTTAAAAAGAAAAGCCCCGATGTACAACATCGGGGCTTTTTTATGGAAATTCAAGTACTATTTATTTTCCTTTTCGCGCTGAAAGTCACCTGCATTCAC
>CAYNUM010000541.1:0-2255 GCA_964400025.1 uncultured Croceivirga sp. | reverse complement strand
CAAAGACCATGTTTTGCTCGCCGCCGACTATTCGCAAATTGAACTGCGAATCATAGCAGCTCTAAGCGAAGAAGACACTATGATTTCTGCTTTTCAAAATGGGGAGGACATTCATGCGTCTACCGCGTCAAAAGTATTCAATGTTCCCATCGACGAAGTTACCCGAGAACAACGTAGCAATGCAAAAACGGTCAATTTTGGAATTATTTACGGGGTATCAGCCTTTGGCCTGAGCAATCAGACCGATTTAAGTCGCTCCGAAGCCAAAGAGCTTATCGACACCTATTACAAAACCTACCCCAAGCTGCGTAATTATATGAGCGAGCAGGTCGATTTCGCTCGGGATAATGGGTATGTGCAAACGGTGCTTGGTCGTCGACGGTATTTAAAAGATATCAATGCCGGGAATCAAGTGGTTCGTGGTGCTGCAGAACGAAACGCAGTGAACGCACCAATTCAAGGGAGCGCCGCCGATATTATTAAAATAGCAATGATCAATATCCATAAAAAACTTGCTGAAGGTGATTATAAAACCAAAATGTTACTTCAGGTACATGATGAATTGGTCTTCGACTGCTATAAACCCGAGTTGGAGGAAATGAAGTCACTTATTAAGTCCGAAATGGAAAATGCGTATAAAATGGCCGTTCCTCTCGATGTTGAAGTGGGCATTGGTGAAAATTGGTTAGAGGCACATTAATAGAATAGTACCGAAGTGAATCTATTTCAGACTAAAATTGAATCGGAAAGATTGGCTTTGATACCGATTTCGAAAAGTCACGCAAAAGTAATTTTTGAAGAATTTACTGCGGAAATAACAGAATTCATGTATCCTAAACCAGCAGGAAATATTGAAGAAGTTCATGATTTCATTACTTCCTCTCTGGAAAGTATGAAGGCAGGAACTAACCTTCAACTGGTCATTATCCAAAAGAGTACGCAGGAGTTTTTAGGATGTATTGGTTTACATAATCTCGAACAAGCGGCTCCCGAATTGGGCATTTGGTTGAAAAAATCAGCTCACGGCAAAGGTTATGGTTTAGAGGCAATGACAGCTCTCATTCATTGGGCTCAAAATAATATTGATTTTGAATTCCTAAAATACCCTGTGGATAAACGAAATATTCCCAGCAGAAAAATTCCTGAAGCGAATGGAGGTATTTTGAAAAGAGAATTCAAAGCAGTTAATCTTAGCGGTAATGAATTGGACGAAGTTGAATATTGGATTTATAATAAAAATTACAATCATGAAAAATAAATGGAGTATTCTGGTGGCCATTCTGGTTTTGACCGCCTGTGGTCAAACCAAAGAAAAGAAAGAAGCGCAATCAATCGAGGACAAAGAGGTAGCTGACCTATTCGCATTAATGCAAGGCTCCTTTACTTCTGAAAAGCAATCTTTAGCGGATTCCACCTATTACAATATTTCGCTACATATGTATCCCATTTGGCAGGAAGAAGGCAATTGGCTCTATGTGGAGCAAGCCATGAATGCAATGCAAGACAAACCGTATCGCCAACGAATCTATGAGGTAAAACGGAATAAGAAAGGTGAATTGGCAAGCTATGTCTATACCATACCCAACGATTCCCTTTGGATTGGGAAGTGGAAAACACCTCAATCTTTTAAGGACTTGACCATGAAAGAACTCTTTTTGCGTGATGGCTGTGAGGTTTTGCTTTCGAAAACTGCCGAGGGTATTTACGAGGGGAAAACCCAAGATGGCACTTGTGAAAGTTCTTTGCGTGGGGCTTCTTATGCAATGTCAGCAGTCAGAATAACAGATTCAGGAATTGAATCTTGGGATCAGGGATTTGATTCCGAGGGCAATCAAGTTTGGGGTGCTACAGAAGGAGGATACGTTTTTGATAAGTTAGAAAAATAAAAAAGGCATCCTGATGGACGCCTTTCTCTATCTCACTATTCGTTTTTGATTACCAGCCAAAAGCCAGCTTAAATTTTGGTTTTCTCACTTCTTTTTCAGCGGTCTTTTTTTCCGCTTCCCTTTGGGCGTGCACAAACAAATCAATTGAAAAAGGATAAGTCTGCCACATGTTCGGATAATAGTTCAACTTTTTCATGGTATACAATTTTGTAAAATCCATGGGCAAATATCTTCTGGTTTCTGGTACTACAAATCAATAGAATTATCCAATATCTATGGTATTTTACCTTAAATTGTGATTTTTGAAAGCCTAAAAAGATAATTTACTCAATCCACACATATAGTTTCGTAAATTGATAAACGTAGAAG
>CAYNUM010000540.1:0-2259 GCA_964400025.1 uncultured Croceivirga sp. | reverse complement strand
CCTCAAAGTTCAATCAAGGATTTGCAAATACCGAATATCTGGCGGCCTCTTTATTGGATATGGATTGGCATACCATTAAAGCCGATGAAGCTTTAAAAGATGCAGATGCATTTGAATCTGAGGCCATGGAAAAAATTGGTTTGATTGATGAAATAGCACCTCGTTATCGGAGCACGTATTTTTCACACATTTTTGCGGGAGGATACGCCTCTGGATATTACAGTTATGTACACTCAGCTGTATTGGATTCTGATGGATTTGAAGCCTTTAAGGAAACTGGAGATGTCTTTAATGCTGATTTGGCCGCAAAGCTTAGGACCCATGTTTACGAAAAGGGATCGACTGAAGAAGCCATGGAACTTTATAAGAAATTTCGAGGTCGTGAGCCTAAAATAGATGCCCTGCTCAGGGTACGAGGATTGGACGGTTCAACTGATTAATTGTTACTAACCATCGAATAGCTAGTATCGTTCAAATGAAGATACTTAGAATAGTGGTCCTCTACTTTTTCTTGAGCTCGAGCCTTTCGGTCTTTTCGCACCCTGAGGACGAGCTTATAATTTCAGAAATCGAAGAGGGTCAATTGACTTTTCAAGACCAAGAAATGACTGCTGAATATGAAGCGGCTTTGAAACGACAAAGAAATCGTAGGCTGGCAGCCATGCCATGGACAACCAAATTTTTTGTTTTCACCAAAGCGGGGGTGACACACATCATCCCCAAAGGATTGGACCATATCCTTTTTGTATTGGGCCTCTTTTTCTCTAGCCTGGTATTGAGTTCGTTGCTTTGGCAGGTGTCCGCATTTACTTTGGCCCACACCATCACGCTGGCGTTGGCCGCATTCAGCATTATTAAAATTCCGGGATCGATAGTTGAACCACTAATTGCCCTTTCCATAGTCTGGATTGCTGTTGAGAATATCATTTTCAAAAAAACCAGTAAATGGCGAACTGTTCTCGTATTTGCTTTTGGCCTACTTCATGGTCTTGGTTTTGCTGCCGTTTTAAATGACTATGGTTTGCCCAAAGGCAATTTTATATCCTCACTGCTTGCATTCAATATTGGAGTAGAAATTGGTCAATTGGTGGTGCTACTAGCAGTCGCGGGATTGTTTTGGTTCATTCGAAAAAAATCATGGTACCGTAAAGGCGTTCAAATACCAGCATCACTACTTATCGGTCTTGTTGGGCTATTCTGGTTTATTGAACGTTTAGTTTAAAGCAATTACTGAACGTCATAGATTGAGAAACCGACATTGTAGAAGCTCATTCTTGAAACGTTGACCAAATTCATATTTTCTTCAATGACCTGACGGTGTACATCATTGGCGTATATGATTTTTAGTTTTTTGTTTCTACCGGTCATTACGTCTTTTATCTTAAGTACCAATCGTTTTAAGGTATGTTCGTCGAACGGATTATAAAGAAAAATAACATCCTCATTCGTTAGGTTATAATTCAAGGCATCTTTGTTAATGATTTCAATTTTAGCTTTAGAACCACTTTTTCGTCTAAAACGAATCAGGTTTTCTTTTGCGATGGCACATAAATCAGACGACAGTTCTACGCCTCGTATTGTTTTAAAACCATAATCTGCAGCTATAAATAGCACACGACCTTTACCAGAACCTATATCTACGAAGACGCTATCCTTGGCAATATCAAGACGATGGAATAATTTCTTGAGTGGTAGCCCTTTGGTACCCTCGTACCAGTAATAGTGTTTCTTCTCTTCAACACTCAAATCAAGGTTGTCCAGCTGAACATGGGTGTTCGTTTCGATGTTGTATTTGAAATCGTAGTATATATCCCAGACTTTTGCAACCAATGAACGATATAGACTTGGTATGCTCCTGCCCTTTATTTTAGTAATAAAACGATTCATACTGAGACTTCGCAGACTCTAGAGGAAGGAACGCTGCCACACATTATTGCAACGCAAATACTTTTTGTAAGAGTGACGTAGTTCTTGCGCTTACTGAATTTCTTATCTCCTTTTCCTTATCCCCAACTTTTACAAAAAGACCTGCTATGGCCCGTTCGGTGACATATCCCGTTAAATCGGGATTTACCGGCTTAACCAATGGAATACTATTGTATTTTCCGATAATCTCGGCCCAAATTCGGTCTGCACCAACCTTTGCCAGAGACGCTTCGATTTTTGGGGAAAAGGCATCCTGTAATGCTGTGCTGGTTTTACCTTCAAGATAATTCGTGGCCTCTAGGTCATTCTGCGAGGTTAAGATACGCTTGGCGT
>CAYNUM010000539.1:0-2259 GCA_964400025.1 uncultured Croceivirga sp. | reverse complement strand
TGCAGCTAGAACAAAAACGACTGCAAAAAATAAATAAATCCTCTTATCCATTTGGTATTAAATAGTGTTGGCTTGACCCTTTTGATCAAACTAGTGATTTTCAACGTTTTTAAATCTCTTTCAATTTATAATTTTTACTTCATAGGGAAAGACGTTCATTGACTTTTTTTCGAGCAAATACATGAGCTTGTTGTTCTCTTGTTGCCAAAATTCTTTTTTCCCTTTTGATTTTTGTGTTGGGGTCAGTAGAATTTGAATGCATGGAGTCCACCCTCTGTTGAACTCCATATCTTTAATGAACCCCCTTTTTACGTCAACCCGTTCCAATTTGTTCCCATAAATTTCATAACATAGGGCACGAACGTCTTCTCTGGTAACGATTTTGTCTCTAGAAAGCAACGCCCTTCTGTATGAATTAAGTCGATCAATGGTTTTTAAATCATCTTTACCCCCAGAAGATGTTGTTAACAGGTAACTGTTATTTTGCTGCACCCCGATACCTTTATTCAAATATAGGTCCGTGCCAGATTTTATGCCATTGGCCAATGCTCCATTACAGGTCCAGAAAGCTACCAATAACTGGTCGTTTAATTTGTAAGGTTTCAATACGGCAAAATGGGTCTGACTTTGGTCAATTGTGCTATCTCCAACCCTTTTTTCCAAAGCCGCGATTTGCTGGTTTAATGATTTTAAGCTTTTCAATAAAAAATCATTGTTTAAAAATGAAAAAGAAGCACTTTCATCTTTCAACAATTCGAGCAGGTAAACGATATAATCCCTTGCGCGTCTTTGTTCCAAATGGCCAATGTTATTGCCCCTAATGACAAAAGAACCTTTGCTTGAACTTGAGTCGTTATCCGTCTTGGCATTATAACGTTTCCCTGAGGTATTTGAGATGGACTTAACATCAAAAAATAAATCATCGGTTTTTAACGGAATGATATGCACAAAATCCTTAAGCTGATAAGAAAAATCGATTAATTCCCTATTGATTACTGGGAAGGCGTTCAATGAACAGAACACCTGTTTTAGCATACCAACACCTATTACCGTAGGAAATTCTATTTTTATCCAACGTACCTCCCCGTCTTTGATCAAATTATTTTCACGAAGAAAATCCTGAGAACGATTATTGTCTTCATCCTTTTGATCACCTATTGACTTAATGGTGATGAAGTGCCTTTTGTAGAAATGAATGATTTCTTGATAAATGATATCCGATTTTTTGGAAGTTTCCCCAAAAATGGTATTGACCATCTGTTTTTGTTCATCCTCGGAATTAAAAAAGCCGTTGGTAATTTCTAAAGGAGCTCCCTCCAAAGACCATTTGGCGTTGGCAAGGTGGTTATAGAACAACTCTTTATCGCCTTCCTTGGTGCTCTGTAATTCAAAATAGAAGGAAACATCTTCGAGAGAGACTTCTGATGAAGGGGCTGAAATACCGAGATAAACAGTTGATCCGTTCAATTGTGCTTTCGATGATAGATTCTCAATCTGACGATCTTTTTTTTCATCAAATACTATGTTGTGAGCGGCAGTGACCAATTGTGCAACCCTGGCGTTTGTCAATTTAAAGTCTTGAATAGGAGTAAACGAAATATCCTTGAACTTCATGGAAGTCTTGTCATAAGGAACTTCCTTTCGACATGTAAAATGATATTCTTGATTTATGATGGTTACTTTGTCTATGGGTTCGGCATAGAGAATAGCATGGGCCAATGAAGGGCCCATACTGCTCTCAGGGGTCATTAATTCTATGAGTTTTTCGGTAATCCTTGTTTCTGACTCATCCAACTCCGAAGAGATTTTTTCAATTTCTGCAGCACATGCTGAAAGCAATAATGATATGATTGGATCGAAAGACGTTTCGATTTCGTTGGCTTCGACTCCCCACATCTCAGCCGCAGTCTTTACCATTCTGCTCTTAATTTGTTCTTTACTGCTCTTCATTGGTTATGAATAGGATAAAGGTCCAATATAAAAATACTCTATATGTGAAAATGCTTCGTTCGTTTTCTTGACACGAGCCTTGATTTGAATGTCCAATCTTTTTTTGATACGTATTGATTGGTTGTCACCATCTAACTGGGCCTGTTTCATTTTTACCTTCACATCCAAGCCTTGTAATCGTTTTTCATGTCTTAAAAGTGATTCATACAATGATTCTTGAATAAGGCTTTTGAGGTTATTTGCAGTTTTGAGATTATCAAAATCAATGGTCCAAATGGCACAACCAAAAGTTTCATCAAAGGTGCAATC
>CAYNUM010000538.1:0-2260 GCA_964400025.1 uncultured Croceivirga sp. | reverse complement strand
GGTGGTAACAAAAAGTAATATTAATAATAGTGCAAAACCCAAATATTGCAATGGTAATCCTTCTCGAAATAGGACAAAGAACAATGAGAAATAGACCAATGCACTTCCTGGATCGGGCTGAGGCAAGATCAATACTGCGGGAATCAGTATTATTAATGTGGCATACAATTGATGCCTGCGCTTTTTTAAATCCGTTTGAATATCACTTAGGTATTTTGCCAGTGCCAGAGCGGTTGTCAATTTCCCCAATTCAGAAGGCTGAAAATTGAAGAAACCCAAATCATACCAAGATGTGGCTCCGCCAATGGTTTTCCCAAAAACGAATAGCCCCAATAATAAGATTAATGTTATAATGTAAAATAGGCTGGAAAAACGTTCAAAAAAACTGGATTCCAATGAAAGAATTAAAATGATAAATACCAACGACAGTCCCATAAAGAACAGCTGCTTGCCATATGATGTTGAGAGATTGAAAAGAGACGTGTGCCCATCGGTCAGCGTAGTACTATAGATGTTGACCCAGCCGAACAAAACAAGTAAAAAAAACAAAAGAACAGTAAGCCAATCGAGCCTTTTTAACACGCTACTACCAATTATATTCGTTGATGCTGAATGGTTCGCCGCTCAAGGGTTTTGCATATTCATGGTCAAGGGTCTTTTCTAACATCCTTTGTTCTAAATCGGTTCTGGTGATTTTTCCCTTAATGTATTTCTCAACCATAAGCGATGCGATATGGCCAGCATATCGATTGCCATAATAACCATGCTCAATATAGACGGCGATAGCAATTTTTGGCTTGTCGACTGGGGCAAATGCAGTAAATATGGAATGATCGGTGAGTTGTACCCTTTCACCATCAATTTTGGTAAAGTTCTCTACGGTACCCGTTTTCCCAGCTATTTCAATATCTGGAATTTGTATCCATCTGGCCGTGCCGTATTTGTAAACATTGGCCATTGCTTGAATTACCGGGCCAAAGTGTTGGGGCTGAATGGTAGTGTATCTTTTTTCAGTGAATTTTGGGTCAATCGCCCCTACACTACCCACTTTCTTAATTATATGGGGCGTGTAAAAATAACCCCTATTGGCTATCGCCGCCGTCATATTGGCCAATTGTAAAGGGGTTGCTGCAACCTCACCTTGCCCAATAGAATTTGATATAATGGTTGAGGATGCCCATCTATTATCACCGTACCATCGATCATAAAATTCTTTGCCGGGTATTCTTCCTGGGGCCCCGGTAGGTAGGTCAACCCCAAGATAGTTGCCCAAACCAAAACTTTTCATATGGTTTTCCCATACATCCATACCCTCATCGGTAGTCTTGTATTTACCATAGATTTTTCTGAAAGTGCCAGCAAAGTATGCATTGCATGAGCGTGATATTCCTGAATTCATATCTCGAACCCCACCTCCGCAATGGCAACCCTTTTTCTGCTTACCTACATAAAAACCATTATAACACTTGAATTTAGTGTCTTGATCAATAACACCTTCTTGGAGGGCAACAAGGGCATTCAAGGTCTTAAATGGGGAGCCTGGTGAGGGCTGGGCCAGAATGGACCGATCCCAAGTGGGTCTCGATATGCTGTCGTAGTGCAACTTACTATAATTTCTAGAACGTTCTCTTCCTACCAATAGGGAAGGGTTATAGGTTGGCCCGGAAATCATGGCGAGTATCTCACCGGTTTCTGGTTCGATGGCGACAATACCCCCTCGTTTACCACGCATCAAAAGTTCTCCATATTCCTGAAGTTCTTTGTCGATTGTGATATGAATCTCCTTTCCTATCTCAGGAAGCGTGTCCAATTTGCCATTTTTGTAAGGCCCAATATCTCTATTGAATCGATCCTTTTGAATATACTTCACCCCTTTTCTTCCCCGGAGTATTTCTTCATATTGTTTTTCAATACCGGTTCTACCTTTAAGTTCCCCTGCACGGTAATATGGATTTGCCCTTAAATCACTTTCATTGACTTCACTGATATAGCCCAATACATTTGCAGTACTATTGGTTTTATAATCACGAAGGGAACGTTTTTGGATGTAGAACCCACGGTATTTTCGCATTTTTTCCTGCAGACTGGCATAATCTTCTTTTGACAATTGCGGTACTAAAACAGATGGTAGGCGAGGTGAATATCTTCTGGCCGATTTCATCTTCTTTTCAAAGTCTTTCTTGGAAATACTTAATAAACTGCAAAATTCCAAGGTATCCAGCTCCTTGGTTTCCCTTGGAATTACCATGACGTCGTAGGA
>CAYNUM010000537.1:0-2261 GCA_964400025.1 uncultured Croceivirga sp. | reverse complement strand
ACTTAAGATGTCAAACGTAAGTTTTCGAAAACGAAAAAAAGGAGAAGACGTATTTGGTAAGAAAGAGGAAGATGCTGGAGAATATGTATTGATTGATAAAAATAAGGTGGTCGCAACCGGAGGGTTTTTATTGCATTACAACATGCCTTTTGCTGATTTATATATGGAAGTAGCTCCGGACTGTCGCCAACAAGGATATGGACAATTTATTGTTCAAGAATTGAAAAAGACCTGTTATTTGTCAGGAAGAGTACCAGCTGCTCGCTGTAATATTTCTAACCCGGCTTCAAAAGCAACCTTGTTGAAGGCTGGGATGAAGATAGCGGGATACCTATTGTTTGGTGAAATTCAGTTGTCTAATATTTCTAAAACTGAAAAGAGTGAAGCATGAGTCAACAAAAAAAGTCGAAATGGAGTCATCGGGTAAGTCAAATCCGGAAAGGCCAAAAAATAGTGGACTACTGTGTTGAAGCTTTTCCTATTTTAGGAAGTAGAAGTGCAGTAAAAAAAGCGATTGCTAGTAATAGACTTTATAAGAATGGACAAGCAGCTGCTTTATTTGATAAACTTCAGGAAGGAGATTTATTAGAACTAAAAGGAAATGCCTGGCAAAAGGGAAGAAAATTTGATATAGATATTGAAGTGGTCTATGAAGATGATGCTTTACTTATTGTCAACAAACCCGCCGGGATAGCAGTCAATGGAAATCGCATCAAAACTGTCGAAAATGCGATGGCTAAAAATAAATACAGAAGTAAAGCGAAGGATGCATTGCCAAGGCCATTAGCTGTTCACCGAATTGATGTCCCTACTTTGGGCTTGGTTATCTTGGCCAAGACCAAGTCTGCTCTTATAGAAATGGGAAAGGCCTTTCAACAGAATAAAGTCAAAAAAACTTATTGGGCCATTGTGCATGGCAAATCTGAACTCAAAGGCAAAATAGATCGACCCGTTCAAGGAAAAAAAGCCATTACTCATTTTGAACGATTGCGTTGGGTACCTTCCCGAGTATTTAAGCATCTGTCTTTGTTGGCACTTTACCCGATCACCGGAAGAACCCATCAAATTAGGATACACCTTAAAGAGGAAGGTCATTTAATTGTTGGAGACAAAATGTATGCTGAAACTCGTAAAACCATTTTGGGTAAAGGACTCTTTTTGTGTGCTGCTCAGCTTTCGTTTACTCATCCTTTGAACAATAAACAAATAGATGTTCAGCTAGACTTGCCTCTCAAATTCAAAAAGGTGTTGGATCGAGAGGAAAAACGCTTTGGCAAAAAGTAACCTTTCCAGAAAACCATCAATTCCCCAATACAGGTAATGACCATTTTTTTCGAACCGCCAATATTCTAAGGATGATGATGAATATAACGGTACATAAAATATTAATGGGCTCTTTTAACTGGAGCTGGGCTAGCCCTAGGTAAAGAATGCCTCCTGCCATACAGGCAGTGGCATAAATCTCCTTTCGAAAAATTAAAGGAATTTCATTTGATAAAGTATCTCTTAAAACGCCTCCGAATACAGCTGAAACGGTTCCCATCATTACGGCAATAATCGGAGATAGGCCCAAGCCTAAGGTTTTCTGTAATCCCAAAATGGTGAATAAACCTATCCCAATGGTATCAAATAGGAAAAAGGTTTTTCTCAATCTTTGAATCCCTGTTTTAAAAAAATAACTAATGACAATGCCCAAAGCAATCATCCATAGATAGTTGAGGTCCTTCATCCAGCCTACGGGTTGACTACCGATTAAAATATCGCGAATGGTACCTCCTCCCACGGCAGTTACAAAAGCAATAACCGAAGCTCCGAATATATCAAAGCGCTTATTAGCTCCAGCAAGGGCACCACTAATGGCAAAGACGAGTGTGCCAATGAGATCGATGAGATAGATGAGTGTCATGGAGGAAAGGTACAAAATCATGAACTTTTTGTGAGGTTTCTGTAATATTTATACCCTACTTTTGTAATAGTGCAGTGGAGGATTGTTAAAAAAAAAGCAAAATCGTTAATCCACTAAACAATGTCTGGGAGGCATTTATTTATACATCAAACCTTTTGGCAGTTTTGCCCAATATCAAATTTTCAATAATGAAGCATTTACTTAGTATTTTTTTCGTCTTTTCATTAATTACACTAGGATGTAGTCAACAAGAGAAAAGCATGAGTAGCCACTCTGGCAAAAATCCTACGATTAAAGATTACTTAAAAGGGAAAGATTACTCAGCTTATGAAGTAGCTACCTTTGCTGGCGGATG
>CAYNUM010000536.1:1480-2273 GCA_964400025.1 uncultured Croceivirga sp. | reverse complement strand
AGCGCGAGGATCCAGCGAGACGTCCACCCCGCCATTTTCTCTCTAAAATTATGGTCATTTACATTTGCTTCGATGCTTACTTATGGCGAAACACTATGGCGATAAAAGTCCACAGGCTCTGGGGCTAGAGGCGTGTTTTGTAAAATGAGGTCACTCGCTTTTTCTGCCATCATCATAATGGGAGCGTAAATATTCCCATTAGTCACGTAAGGCATAGCCGAAGCATCGACCACTCTTAAGCCTTCAGTGCCATGAACTTTCATAGACTCAGGATCAACCACTGACATTTTATCGGTACCCATTTTACAAGTTCCACAGGGATGAAGTGCGGTTTCGGCATCTTTTCTGACCCAATCCAAAATTTCTTCTTCAGTGGCCACATCAGGACCTGGAGAAATCTCTCCGCCATTAAACTCATCAAAAGCCGATTGATTTAGGATTTTCCTAGATATCTGAATGGCTTCAAGCCATTCGCTGCGATCCTCAGGAGTAGATAAGTAATTAAACTTTAAAGCTGGATATTGTCTCGGATCATTAGATTGAGCCTTTACTGTTCCACGAGAGTTGGAATACATAGGGCCAATATGAACT
Organism: uncultured Croceivirga sp.; assembly: GCA_964400025.1. Classification (GTDB taxonomy): domain Bacteria; phylum Bacteroidota; class Bacteroidia; order Flavobacteriales; family Flavobacteriaceae; genus Croceivirga. Next base: position 1,682 of record CAYNUM010000536.1, on the reverse strand, counting down.
TGATATCCATGCCCCCCTTCAGGAGCCGAGCCATCATAACGAACCGCCAAGGGTAAAAAATGATACATGAGATTAGGGTATTTAACTTTCTCATTACTCCTAGCAAAACCACCGGCTTCAAAATGGTTGGTAGATGCAGGACCTCTCTTGGCAAACATCCATTGCAGGCCAATCCAAGGTTGGTTGTACCACTTCAACGAAG
>CAYNUM010000536.1:0-1456 GCA_964400025.1 uncultured Croceivirga sp. | reverse complement strand
AGGATTAAAGGAAACAGGTTTTTTACAGGCATATTGAACATAAACTTCTAAATGATCTTGGAGATTTTCACCTACACCTGGAAGATCTTGAACCACAGGAACATCAATTTGTTGAAGCTCCTGGGCCGCACCAATACCAGATAGCTGTAAAAGATGAGGAGTGTTAAATGCTCCAGCACAAACCACGATTTCTTTGGCATAATATATTTCATTTTTACCGAAACGATTAGTGGTTTGAACACCGACCGCTTTTTTTCCATCAAAAATAATCTTTGATGTGAACATTCTGGTTTTAACTTTTAAGTTTTGACGATTCATCACTGGATGCAGATAGGCTCTGGCAGCACTTAACCGTTTTCCTTTATGAACGTTGCGATCAAAAAGGGCAAAGCCTTCTTGCTTATAGCCATTGACGTCGTCTGTGTGTTCAAAGCCTGCTTCTAGAGTGGCATCAAGGAAAGCTTTAAATAGTGGATTCACCCCAGGCCCACGCTCAAGAGTGAGTGGTCCCTGTTGACCTCTAAAAGGATCGCCTTGGGCCAAGCAATTCTCCATTTTTTTAAAATAAGGAAGGCAGTGGTAGTAATCCCAATTTTCCATTCCTTGATCCCCAGCCCAGCGCTGAAAATCCATGGGATTTCCTCTCTGAAAAATCATTCCATTAATACTGCTACAGCCCCCAAGGACTTTACCGCGACCATGATAAACTTTTCGTCCATTCATATGGGGTTCGGGCTCGGACTCAAAGCACCAATCATAAAACTTATTTCCGATGGGATACATTAGCGCGGCAGGCATATGAATGAATAAATCCCACCAATAATCCGGGCGACCAGCCTCTAGAACAAGTACCTGGCTAGAAGGATCTTCACTTAATCTGTTGGCAAGACAACTTCCCGCAGATCCTCCACCAACAACAATAAAATCATAGTTTTTTTGACTCATTTTTCGTTTATATTATTAAATATGTCCCAAAGCAAAGGTTCTATGACCGTCTACCGTTCCTATAAAAGCCGAGGTCCTCTAAATTAGATTCTATTCGACTTTTTAATAATATCTACATACTGGATGTCGTTGAATAAGTGGTTAAACTTCGAAGTGGACGACACCAGAATTTTCAATGATAATAGTTTCTATCTGGCCAATAAAAATCTACCATCAAATAGCTAAAAATGAGGGATGCCTATGAAACTTTTTGGATCAAGCGCAGAAATAGATCAGGAGTTTGCACAAAACTACTTTTATAGACTGAATACGGGTGCGGGAGCGAATCAGCCCGACCCCATGGCAAACATCAATAATTTTTCTCCCGAAGTTTATGGAATGTGGAAGCGCGCTGAGCATCGAGGCGAAATGGAGACCCTCTGCCAGGTCATGGCATTTTACATTGTAAACCCTGATTGTATTTCCAGTTTAGTTAGCCCTCAGGGATATCAATTCTCAGACTCTGAATTGC
>CAYNUM010000535.1:0-2281 GCA_964400025.1 uncultured Croceivirga sp. | reverse complement strand
TTTTAAGCCTGAAAAGGAGAAAATTTCCATTGATTTTAACGACATAAAAAAACTGCTGGTAAACCCCGTTGAACGTGAGTATAAAAAACGATTTACGGCTAGGGTAGGGCAGCACCTAAAAATCATAAATGCTGACGAGGTCGAATGTTTTTACAGTGAAAACAAAGGCACTTATGCAGCTACCATTGACGGCAGAAATTATCTATTGGATATCACCTTGGAAAACCTTGAACCTGAACTTTCGCCAAAAACCTTTTTTCGTGTAAGCCGAAAATTCTATGTGAACATCAATCATATAAATGATATCATTTCATACACGAATTCGAGACTTCAAATTAAAATGAATACCTTTAAGGACCAAGAAATCATCGTAAGTCGTGAACGAGTTAAAGATTTCAAGTTATGGTTGGAATAATGTGATTAAAAACGCTGGTTTTCAAATTATTAATTATTCACATAGATTTTTCTTATACCTGCTTTTAGCCGACAAAGACCCCATTATTCCTCGACTCGGTTATCATCAAATGCTGAAGGAAGCAATTTCGGAATCAATTTGATGAAAATCGGTAACAGAACGGCACCACCCGGTAACATGAAAATTGCTAGAGAAGGAATAGTCTTGAAAATATCAAGCAATTGTTGTTGTACTTTTTTTCGTTCTTCAACGCTTAGATCTTGGGTGGCAGATTTGGTCAATAACGAAACTAATTCCCTGCTTTCAGAAAGTTCTTTTTTAAGCCGTTTGCTATTTCTCAAAATTAATTTCTTGACATTTTTGGTCATGCCTTCGTAGAATTTTGAGGCCAGATTTGCATCCTTTAAATAGGGAATTTTATCATGATTTTTTTCGAAGAAACCAATCACATTTTTTAAGGCCAAATACACCTCGTGATTTTCCTTTTTTAAGGCATTTCCAATTTCAAAAATATAGGCAGATTCACCCTCCTCTATTTCTCCATCTCCCCATACTGTTAGACAGGCCATATCAAGTAAAAAATCTTTTTCAAAATTGTTGAATTTTTCAGTCAATAATTGGGTGTAATTTTCTTCGGCATCAAACTCTTTTAAGTTGACATATGATAGGGAAGAAGCTAAAAGTTGCATGAGTTTGACATCACTTTCGGTAGTCTGTTTTGAGTTTAATGCTTCATAACCAATATTGATTGCGGCATATTCCAATAGTTGTGCATGTGAAATAAGGTCAGGGTGTCTTTGTAGGTATCTTCGAAAAATCAAAATGTCTACGTATAGTAAAGAGTTGGTCAAACTATTGCCGAACGCCCTACTGAAGGCACTGCCATTGAGATAAATTCTTGAATCCAATAACTTTTCGAGCTGGTCTTCCGTTTTTTTTCCACTCAATATTTTACTCAGAAACGAAATTTTGCTCACTTCAAGTGAAGTGTAGTAGGCAAATACGGTTTCAACAAAGGCATTAAAATCGTTTGTGCCCGTCTCGAAAACATACGAGAAGTAGAGTGCGGTCAATAGATTGCTCTTGGCGACTTCATCTTCGGTATATGAATGCTCGGTAGGAATAAAGTCAGGTACGGCCAGATGTATACCATAGATAAAACCATTTTTCAGTAAATCCTGATACAACCGCTCATAAGAGGTGTAACGGTCTTCATCTTGTGATATGAAATGTCCGAATTTATTAATCCAACCTGAGGCTGAGGGATTCATTGGTTTTTTGATTGATCATTTCAAAGAAAAAAAAATTATGGCACTTCACCTATTATGGTTAATAAGTCAACATTTTTTTATTAAGAAGACTTTAACATTTAAAACCAAACCCTCCAATTTCAAACGCCGTAGGTAGGGGTGATTAATTCTAAAATCACTTAAATATTGAAACAAATGAAAAGAACAACTAAAGCAACCATTTTGATGAGTTTTTTGGTAGTAGCAATAGCTATGATTATTGCAGCTGACCACATTGACGCCCCAAGCAGCATGGGTACTTCTGCTGATATTGCAGACTATTTTGCTTTTGAACCTACAATGGGTTCTGACAATACCACATTCGTGGTCGATTTGCAATCTGATGTGTTACCAGATTTGGCCTACGGCACTTTTGATGAAGATGTATTGACTGAAATAAATATCGATACCGACGGTGATTTGATAGAAGATTTGGTCATTCAAGCGATACCAAGAGATGGAAGAATGTACTTCTTTGGTCCCACAACTCCCAACGCTACTGGTTTGAACAGTGAAGTCGCGACTGGGTCTCCTTTGGGAGATGTTGAAATTTCGGGCCCAACTGCGATTGTTGAAA
>CAYNUM010000534.1:0-2284 GCA_964400025.1 uncultured Croceivirga sp. | reverse complement strand
TCCAACTCAATAACCGTGGGGCATCCTGAAGCCGTTGTCAGGGTATAAAGGCCAGTATCATCTGCATCAATCAAGCCATCACCTCCGGTAATCCCCGTATCTATTTGATATGCCCCGTCACCGTTTAAATCTGTCTGAGAGTCAAAGGTAGGGCCGTCAAAAATTTCTGTGGTTATAAAATACTGTCCTGTTGGGTTTAGAGCTCTTATAAATACTTCTTCACCCTCGTTGGCGACTATTCGATTGTTTGTATTCGTTTGCCAAGTGCCCGTGCCTATTCTGTACTCAAAGGTGAGGTAGTTGCCCTCACAATTTGTAACATCAGGATTGCCGAGTGCTATGCCTTCTTGATATAAATTGGTCACCTCTTCGGGACCTAATGCCACATTGTATATAGTAAGGTTGTCAATTCTACCATTTATTTCATCGGTAATTCCACTCAAGTTACCTTCCGGATTAAAAGGATTTTCTGCTGGTGGATTGTTGATATCGTATCTATCGTCATAAAACCCGCTTACAGTTAAATTGCTCTGGTCGCTACCATCGTTGAGCCAAATAAGACTTCCAGTAATGGCCTTTCTGGAAACCTCTACTCCATTAGCATAAAGCCTTACCAATTGCCCATCATAAGTACCAACGATATGATTCCATCCTGCAAGAGGTGCATAACCGGCATAGGTGTCAACAATGTCCCCAGATGTTGAAGTTCTAAATGACCATTTGTATAGTGTATTGTGAAAACCAAAGAAATTATAATCATAATCGTGTGCCAATACACCCACATTGGCTACCTTGCCAGTTACAGGTCCATTTTCTACTAAGGCGTCGATATCCCTGTAAACCCATGCACTGAATGTTACCTTGTCGGTAATGTTCCGAATTGATTGGCTATTTTCAATCTCTATAAGTGAGTTACTACTGAATTCATGGCCATCAAACTCTATGGCATCACCAAATAGACCAGTAACAAAGTCATGGTCGTCAGCAGTTCTTGGGGTGCCATCATCCTCACGTTCAACTACAGTACCATTGTTGTTATTTCCAGAAGAGTCGGCCACGGTCGTAGATCCAGATCCATCTTCAAAATCAAGTTGAAGTACTACATTAGGGTTGTTCGATAATGGAAGGGCCTCGCCAATTCTGAGGGTTGCTGATATACTTGGCACTCCATCTGAATTTAAAGCAAAAAGCATGTAATATCCAGGGGGTAACAAATTTCTATCGGGTATGCTCAAGGAATGATTGGTGCCATTTGTTGTGGTCAACGGAATTCTACGTTGTTCATTATTTGTTGCATGGGTAGCAGCTGAGAATCGAATAAGACTGAATTCTTCTACTGCAGAATCTGTAGTTACAGTAAGGGTTGAATTGTAATCAACGACAGTTTCTGAGTAAGGTCCGTCAGGATTTCCTGAGGTTAGATTCGTAATCTGGGGACGTGTGGCCAGGTTACCGCCTGCATCAAATAAGTATGGGGGACTGTAGATTTCAGCATTAAAATGATTGATACAACCCAGTGCAAGGTTTGCCCCATCGCAAAGCCCTCCACCACCAACGAACACGCGACCATCTGGCATCAATATGGCGACACTGTGATATGTTCTTGCCTCCTGCATTGCACTAACCGTGGTCCATTGGTTTCCTGCAGAGGCTTCTGGATCAAAGATTTCTGCCTCCAGAATACCATTGGCATCGCTGAACAAAGATGCCCTTGAACTACCTCCGGTCACCAGGACTTTTCCATCAGGAAGCACCGTGCTGTTTTGGTAGACTCTTGCGAAAGCCATTTCACCCGTATAGGTAACGTTGGGAGCATTCCCATAGGCTACACCATTAAGGTCAATGACAAAAGAGTTTGACCGTGCTGGGGTAGTTGTATTGTAATCCACACCATATTGTGGTGCACCACCTACCTTAAGAATACGGCCAGTATCAAACATTACCGTGTTCCCTTTCATAGAATAAGCATCTGTTTGTCCGCCATCAGAGCGTAGACCAATATCGACCATTTCGCCGATTAGGTTTCCACTTCCGTCGGTGACATAAGGATCAATCCAATGCATTCGTTCACCTGGACCTACTTGAAAAACTTTATCAGGGGCGTCAGGCCCTGTCCACAGCCAAACATGATTGTCAGCTCTATAGACTCCTTGTTCTTCAGTAGCCAAATCATTACCGTTGTATAGATTATCGCCTTGAATACCTGATAGTGTTATCCAACCTGTAGTTGGAGACCAGATTTCTGCATCTTTACCGCCATTATTGAAAGCACCTTGACTCCAGG
>CAYNUM010000533.1:0-2295 GCA_964400025.1 uncultured Croceivirga sp. | reverse complement strand
CCGGCATTGGTGAACATCAGCGTCGGGTCGTTTTTCATCACCATGGGTGCCGAAGGAACAATCTTATGGGATTTCGACTCAAAAAAGTTTAGGAACTGTTCTCTAACCTGTTGGGATGTCATAAGGGCAGTTAAGCTTAAATTAATTTTAACAGACCATACAAAACAATTTTTATATTTGTCTGTTACCTAATTTGAACGACCAAAAATAGGATAATTTACCTTCATGTCTAAAGTAAAGTACTATTACGACCCAGATACCTTATCGTATCGAAAGATTGAACCTAAAAAGTCGAAAAAGTACAGAAACATCGCACTGTTTGTGTTAGGTGCGGCACTATTTGGTCTCCTTGGACTAATCTTCTTGTTGAACACCAATTTGGTCAACACCCCTAAGGAGCTTTCATTACAACGCGAGGTTCAGAACTACGAGCTGCAGTTCGATATATTGGATAGAAAAATGCAGCGAATGGAGGAGGTACTGGCCAGTATCGAAGATCGCGACAATAATATTTACCGACTGTATTTTGAAGCAAATCCAATTCCCGAAGAACAGCGCCGGGCAGGTTTTGGTGGGGTCAACCGCTACAAATCATTGGAGGGCTTCAACAACTCTGAAATTGTAATTGATGTCACCAAACGAATGGATATCATTCAAAAGCAAATGGTGATCCAATCGAAATCACTGGACGAAATTGCCAAACTGGCAGAGGAGAAAGAGAAACTTTTGGCGGCCATTCCCGCTATTCAACCCGTTCGAAATGAAAGCCTTAGACGAATGGCATCCGGATTTGGTTGGCGTAGTGACCCGTTTACTAAGGCTCGGAAAATGCACTGGGGCATGGACTTTAGTGCGCCAAGAGGCACCCCGATTTATGCCTCAGGAGATGGGGAAGTAATCCGAGCTGATAATGGATCTTCAGGTTACGGGAAACATATTCGTATCGACCACGGTTATGGGTACCTCAGCCTCTATGCCCATCTGAGTAAATACAATGTTTCAAAAGGCCAAAAGGTCAAAAGGGGCGACCTTATTGGATTTGTTGGTAATACCGGTCGGTCACAAGCACCCCATTTGCATTACGAAGTATGGAAAGACGGGCAAAAGCTTAACCCCATTAACTTCTACTATGGCAGTTTGACACCAGAAGAATTTGCAAACATGCTCAAATTTGCCAACCAAGAAAACCAATCACTTGACTAATGCACGTAGAACTCCCCGAAAAACGGTATTATGGTATTGGTGAAGTCGCCAAGGCGTTCGGGGTCAACACTTCTTTGATACGATTTTGGGAGAAGGAATTTGATGTGCTACAGCCCAAAAAAAATGCAAAGGGCAATCGCAAATTCACCCCGCAGGATATCAAAAACCTACAACTGATCTACCACTTGGTAAAAGAAAGAGGGTTCACACTTGACGGTGCCAAAACACACCTTAAAGAAGAAAAACATAAGACCCTATCCAACTTTGATGTTATCGAAAAACTGCAACGCGTCAAGGCAGAGCTGATAAAAATCAAAGAACAGCTATAACTGAGTGTAACGAATATCCCATATTCAACACTTATTGAACACAATACATAAACACTAAAACGAGAACAATGAAAAAATGGTTAATACCTCTAATAGTTATTGGTGCCTTAATCTTTTTATTAGGCGGCTGGTACGTAAGAACAAACAACTCCTTTGTTGAAATGAAAGGTCAGGCCACCAAACAATGGGCCAATGTAGAAAGCTCTTACCAACGCAGAAATGATCTTATTGGTAATTTGGTGGAAACTGTTAAGGGGGCCGCTGATTTTGAACGCGGTACTTTAACTGAAGTTATCGAAGCGCGTGCTAAAGCCACCCAGATTCAGGTAAATCCAGAAAATGCCCAACAATTGGCTGAATTCCAACAAGCACAAACAGGTTTATCATCTGCCTTGTCTAGACTACTGGTCACCGTTGAGCGTTATCCTGAACTTAAGGCCAACCAAAATTTTCTAGAATTACAAAGTCAGCTTGAGGGTACCGAAAACCGTATCAATGTAGAGCGAAATCGTTTTAATGATATTGCAGGCGACTACAACATAGCCATAGCAAAGATCCTAGTTAACATTATTGCTGGTATGGCAAACTTTGATGAAATGCCATTATTTCAGGCAGAACCTGGGGCTGAAAAGGCGTACAAAGTAGATTTCAATTAAAGTTTTACCATGAACAAGGTAGAGGCTTTTCTCTCCAATGAGGAAGAGCAAAAAATAGTGGATGCCATTCTTGAGGCGGAAAAGAATACCTCAGGAGAGATACGCGT
>CAYNUM010000532.1:0-2296 GCA_964400025.1 uncultured Croceivirga sp. | reverse complement strand
ATTTGGTAGATGCAATTATCAATTACCAGAATAGAGAACGAAGATTTGGAAAGACGAGTGAACAACTTAGTTAGAGGGTTGAAAAAAATTACGTTACTCAGCAAAATTCTCCTCCTTTTTTTAGCAATTCCCCAGAAGAGTATTTCTCAAGACATTTCCTTGGAGAATTCGAATAAGTATATTCTTGGTGGATTAGAAGTCACTGGGCTTCAGAGCTACAATGAACAAACCGTAAAAACCTATACGGGTCTAAGAATTGGGCAATCGATTACCATTCCTGGAGAAGAGATAAGTGGAGTCATCAAAAAATTATGGGGTCTGGAGCTATTTAGTGAATTGGATTTCTTTTATGCGGTTGAAGGTGATAAAGTCTTTTTAGAGCTGCGAATTAAAGAGAGGCCTACGTTATCAAGAGTTACGGTTTATGGTGTCAAGAAAAGAAAGGTTCAGGCAATTATTGATGACACTGATTTAAAAAAAGGTAAAAAAATTACGGAGAGTCTTATTGCCAATACCAAAAACTATCTTGAAAATAAGTACAAGAAACAGGGCTTTTTGAACGCTAGGGTCACCATTGCCACAGCAAAAGATACGGTTGGTACCAATAGTGAAAGTATGGTGGTCAATGTCAAAAAGGGCGACAAGGTTAAAATCAAGAGCATTGAATTTGTTGGAAACGATAAGGTTTCAGCCAAACGATTGAGAAGAGCGTTGGGCAAAGCAAAAATTCGAAAGAAAAAACCAGGAGCTTTTTGGCAACGTTCTAAATACACCGAAGAAGAATATAAAGATGGTCTCGATAACCTGGTGGATGCCTATGCTGAAAAAGGATATCGTGATGCCAGGGTGGTTTCGGATACCTTTATAAAAATTGACGAAAATAACATTGCACTTAAAATCGGTGTAGAGGAAGGAAACCGCTATTATTTCGGTGATATCGATTTTGTTGGGAATTCTGTGTATACCGATCGGCAATTGGGGCAAGTATTGGGTATAAAAAAAGGAGATGTCTACAATGGGGTGCTTTTGAAGGAACGAATTGCCGATGACTCAAAACCTGACGGCGAAGATGTTACCAATCTGTACCAAAATAATGGTTATCTCTTTTCAAGTATTAATCCCGTTGAGGTTGCCGCAGTAAATGACACCATTGATTTTGAGATTCGAATTATTGAAGGAAAGGAAACGTTTTTAGACCATGTGACCGTATCAGGAAACGATAAGACAAACGATCACGTGGTCTTTCGTGAGTTAAGAACGCGTCCGGGTCAAAAATACAGTAAAGACAATATTATTCGTAGTGTTCGAGAATTGGGTCAGTTGGGGTTCTTTGATGCCGAACAAATAGTACCTGATATTCAAAACCCTGACCCTAATGCGGGAACTGTCGACTTAAAATATAGTTTGGTCGAGGCGGGATCTAGTCAAATCGAACTACAAGGTGGTTTTGGTGGAGGCGGGTTCATTGGAACCTTGGGCTTGTCCTTTAATAATTTCTCTATACAGAACCTCTTCAAGGGCGAAGCATATAAACCTGTGCCCATGGGTGATGGTCAAACCTTTGCGCTAAGATTACAGGCAAGTAGAACCTTTAGGGTATATAGTCTTAATTTTTCAGAACCATGGTTGGGAGGTAAAAAACCCGTTCGTTTTAATCTATCATTCTCTAGAACGCAACAGTTTAGGGCATCTTTTGACAATCAAGGACGAATCGAGGTAGACAATGACCAAAGTTTCTCAATTACTGGGGTATCAGCTGGTTTGGCGAAAAGGGTACAATGGCCCGATGATTTTTTCACACTTTCACACTCTTTGAGCTATCAACGCTATGACTTTAATAACTTCAACAGTGGATTGTTCAATTTCGGAAATGGCACCTCGAATTCACTCACTTATACTTTTGGTCTATCAAGAAGTTCTCAGGGCCCAAGCCGGATTTTCCCATTGACCGGTTCAAATTTTGAACTGACGGCTAGGGTAACCCCTCCTTATTCGCTTTTTAGCAACAAAGATTTCAAGGCTATAGGCGAGGAGATTGATGATGTAACACGGGAAATATTGGATTTGGAGTTTGGTGCCCAAGATCCTGCTTTTCCGGCCCTGCGAAGACAATTGGAGAGTCTTGAGGAAGAACGTTTTAAATTGTTGGAGTTCTTTAAAATCAAATTCCGTGGAGACTGGTTCACTCGATTGGTCGATAAGTTGGTGCTTCGTACAAATGCTGAATTTGGATTCCTCGGTGCCTACAACAATGATATTGGTAATGTACCTTTCGAGCGCTTCTTTGTTGGAGGTG
>CAYNUM010000531.1:0-2300 GCA_964400025.1 uncultured Croceivirga sp. | reverse complement strand
CATTTTAATTAAAATAGCAAATAATATGATATTTTAATTATAAAAGGTCAAAATATTTAAAATATTGGTCAAAATACTGCTTGAACACCTTCTCCGACCCTCATAATTTTGAATCATGATTTTAAAACAAAAAGGTATGAAGCAAGATGCAACACTAGAAATGGCAAATAAAGGCCATGAAGAGATACCTGGTAATCCATCAACGGCAACCAGTAGTAAAAAGAAATTAAGTGATAGAAGTAATGGCCAACCTTTACGAGTATTGTCTGAAGAAGATTGGAAATTCTGGATTCACAATGGATATATCGTAATAAAGAATGCTGTTCCAAGAGAGCAGGCCGAAGCGACCGCTGCGTTTCTGTGGGAATTTGATGAAAAAGATCCTAACGACCCAAAAACTTGGTATGCGCCTCCGAGGGCTGAAATGAAAATGAAAGAATTGACGGGTACAGGTATGGTCGAAGTCTATAACCATCAGCATTTATGGAACAATCGTCAAACACAAAGGGTTTATGATGCATTTGTTGATATATGGGGTACAGAAAAGCTTTGGGTTACTATAGACAGGGCCAACCTAAATTTTCCACAGCGACCTGGAGAGAACAAAAAAGGCTTTATCCATTGGGATTATGATCCTGAAACCAGACCGCAAAATGTACAAGGGGTATTGGCATTAGCAGACCAGACCGATGAAAATATGGGTGGCTTTCAATGCATTCCCTGGTTGTACAGAAACTATGACTCATGGAAATTGACCCAACCTGAGGACCGTGATCATTTTCAACCTGACGTAAATGGATTGGAAGATAGAATTGTCAAGGTAAAAATGGAGGTGGGAGACCTATTGATTTTCAATAGTACACAACCTCATGGTATTCGCCCGAACAAATCAGGCCACAAAGTACGAATTGCCCAATATATTTCTATGATGCCTGCAGAGGAAGACAATAAAGAGATGAGAGATTGGCGAGTAAATTCTTGGAAAGATCGAGTAGCACCAGAAGGGTATGCTTTTCCAGGTGATCCAAGAAATTGGGAGCGAGATAAATATGATAGTGCTAAATTAACTCTCCTTGGAGCAAAGTTATTGGGGTCTAAAAGATGGTAAATTGTTAAATCTCAAAAAATCCAATAACTAATGGTTAGCTAATCGAATAATACTATTTTTGCCGGCTTCAAATAGAATGCCATGCGCAAATACCTGAACTTATTTGACTTTAAACAAAAGGTAGATTATAAAACTGAAATCCTTTCAGGGTTGACCGTAGCTTTGGCTTTAGTGCCTGAGGCCATTGCCTTCGCATTAATACCAGGGTTTTCACCGCTAACTGGGTTATATGCCGCTTTTGTGTTGGCGTTGATAACCTCCATTTTGGGCGGTAGACCAGGTATGATTTCGGGTGCAACTGGTGCTGTCGCGGTGGTCTTTGTTGGATTGATATTGGAATTGAAGGACACCTTTCCTGGAATTGAACCCACTACCATTTTAAACTATGTCTTTGCAACCGTCATAATTGCTGGGGTTCTTCAAATACTCGCTGGCGTTTTGCGCCTAGGAAAATTTATTCGATTGGTACCCCACCCAGTGATGTTCGGGTTTGTGAATGGTTTGGCCATTATCATTTTTATGGCCCAATTCCCTAATTTTTATGATAAGACTTCTGGAGAATTACTTTCAGGAAACGCGCTATATATGATGCTCGGATTGACTCTTTTGACCATGCTCATCATTTGGGGGTTTCCGAAATTGACAAAGGCCATACCATCGTCATTGTTGGCCATTGTGGTCGTATCAGCCCTGGTTTTGGGCTTGGGTATTGATACGTTGACAGTGGCAGATATTATGCCAGAAGGAGAGAGCATTCAAGGTGGTTTTCCGCCGATTTCGATTCCCCATATACCATTCACGTGGGAAACGTTTATGATCATTATTCCCTATGCTGGAATTGTTGCGGGTGTTGGTCTTATTGAAAGTCTCTTGACATTAAATATCATTGATGAAATAACCCAGACCAGGGGACGTGGTAATAAAGAGTGTGTAGCACAGGGTACAGCAAACATATTATCTGGTTTTTTATCAGGCATGGGCGGATGTGCTATGATTGGCCAAAGTCTTATAAATACGTCTTCCGGAGCACGCGCAAGACTTTCGGGTATTACCGCTGCTGTTATGCTTTTGGTCTTTATCATGTTCGGTAGTAGTTTGATTGAACGGTTACCTATGGCCGCCTTGGTCGGTTTGATGTTTATGGTGGCATTGGGAACATTTGAGTGGGCTAGTTTCAAGACCTTTCGAAAAA
>CAYNUM010000530.1:0-2307 GCA_964400025.1 uncultured Croceivirga sp. | reverse complement strand
GTACCCAAGAAGAACATGATGAAAATGAACGGGTGGAGTTGCGACTACTCCAGCTATAATATTTTGTAGGCATTTCTATCGGTAAAAAATAAACATCTATAGATTTTCCCGAACTTTTTGCGTGGATATTCCTATGTTTGGACCAAGTTTTAAGCTTTTACAAATAACTTTGGATCAGTTCTGAAACGCCACCACAACGCACGATAATAGTTCATGAATATCTTAGAGTTAGTCGACGTCTACAAAGCATACGATCAGCACATCGCCGTAAACAAAGTCAGTTTCAATATTCCGCAAGGCAGTATTTTTGGTTTACTTGGACCTAATGGTGCAGGAAAGACCTCACTTATTCGGATTATTACCACCATCACCCAAGCGGATTCCGGTAAAGTCTTTATGAATGGTAAAAGGTTGAATAGCAACCACCCAACCCAAATCGGTTATATGCCTGAAGAGCGTGGGCTCTACAAAAAAATGAAAGTAGGTAATCACTTAATGTACCTTGCCCAACTCAAAGGCTTGTCCAGAAAAGAAGCCAGGAAAGAAATCAAATATTGGTTTGACAAATTTAGCATTCAGGATTGGTGGCCAAAAAAGGTAGAGGAGCTATCCAAAGGAATGCAACAAAAAATTCAATTCATTTCCACTGTCATCCATCGCCCCAAATTGCTCATTTTGGACGAACCTTTTTCTGGTCTTGACCCAATCAATACCAACCTGATCAAAGACGAAATTGACGAACTCAATCGGCAGGGAATAAGCATTATTTTTTCTACCCACCGAATGGAACAAGTAGAAGAAGTTTGTGAGAAAATTGTCTTGATCAATCAAGGAAAAAATGTTTTAGAGGGGCCCGTCAAAGATATCAAACAACAATTTAAAAAGAATCTTTACGAAATAAATTTCAATGGTCAACTGCCTCATGACGTAAGAGAAAAAGTTGAAGTTGTAAACGAAACAAACAATAGTTTGACGATTAAGCTAAACGAAAGCAGCGAAGCCAAAGCCTTTTTACAATACTTATTGAATCAGGATTTAAACATTACTGCTTTCAATGAGATTTTGCCTACGCTCAACGAAATTTTCATTCAACAAGTTGAAAACTAAACTTAAATTTTTCTGCTTCCAAACGCAAGTACATGAAAAAACTTTGGCTCATTATCCAACGCGAATATTTGACTCGAGTAAAAAAACGCTCCTTCATTATTGCGACTTTGCTCACTCCTATTGCTTTTAGCTTGTTTATCATCATCCCGGTTTTGATTGAATCTTATGAGAGTGATGATGCCCATCGGGTAGCCGTCATTGATGAAGGAGACTTGCTTAAAGGCATTCTCAAAGATGATAACAACTTACATTTTCATTTTGAAGATGGGAGTGTAGAAGAGATGAAGGCTCAATTAGAAGAGAAAAATTATGATGGCATTTTACGTATTCCAAATATCCGAGACATCTCCAATAAAAAACACACTATTTACTACTATTCAGATCGTAACCTGGGTTTTGATATTCGGTTGAATATCGAAAACAAAATAAGCAAAGGCATTCGCGATTACAAGATTAGTGCAATGGGATTGAATAAAGAAAAATTGGAAGCTTTGCGAACCCGGGTTTCCCTTAACCCCGAACCACTTGATGAATCGGCCAAAGATGAGAGCAGCATGGCGGCTGTCATTGCAATTTTTATGGGAGGAGCAATGGGTTTTTTCATGTACATGACCATTTTCATTTATGGAATGATGGTCATGCGTTCGGTGATGGAGGAAAAAACCAATCGTATTGTGGAAGTCATGATTTCCTCGGTCAAACCCTTTCAACTAATGATGGGAAAAATTGTAGGTGTTGGAGCTGTGGGGCTGACTCAGGTAGCAATCTGGGCAGTAATGATTCCAGCTTTTAGTATAGCGGTACAATTCTTTTTTGGGGTAGAAAGTGGTGGACAGCTAGAAACCGCTGCCGCCAATATTGATATCAATCAGGAAGAAGTCGACAATATGGTATCGCAAGTTCTGACTGAGTTAGGAGCGCAAAATTGGTTGTTTATTTTCCCTGTTTTTGTATTGTATTTTCTGGGTGGATACTTTTTATACGCTTCTATGTTTGCGGCAATTGGTTCAGCGATAGGAGACGACATGGGAGAGGGTCAGGCTCTAACCTTCCCTATTTTTATACCAGTCATTATAGCTTTTTACATTATGACCGTAGCTGTTCGGGCACCAAATAGTAGCTTAGCCATTTGGTCTTCTATTTTTCCACTTTTTTCACCCATTATAATGCCTGCTCGTTTGGCATTCGATCCTCCACTTT
>CAYNUM010000529.1:0-2315 GCA_964400025.1 uncultured Croceivirga sp. | reverse complement strand
GGCATTGTTCTTAGTAATGCCAGTTAACATTTCTTTTTTCATTTCGATATAATCGCACGTTTCTTCAATCATTTTGTGGTAAGCGTCAAAAGCTTCGTGTGAGCAAAAAACGCTCATATCCCAACAATAAAAATCTCCTCCGCTATATCGACTACTTTTTTTATGTGCTTTTTTCACTTCTTCAGGCTCATAGTATTTTTTTTTACCGTAGTCATTGACCAAAATTTTTCCAATTTCGGCTAAATGAGCTTTTTTATTAGTAGGAGGCAAATGACAATTGTCGCTCATAATGATATTTAAAATACTATTGATTTAAGGTTTAATCCTAGTTCTTCTTCAAACCCAAACATCAAATTCATGTTCTGTACGGCTTGCCCTGAAGCTCCTTTCAGTAAATTATCAATGGCCGAGGTAACAAGTATTATATCTTCATGTTTGTATAAGTGAATATGGCAATTGTTCGTATTGACGACCTGTTTTAAGTGTATGGGCTCATCTGAAACATGGGTAAACACACTATCTGAATAGAAGGAGTCATATAACTGTTTTACTTCCTCTAGGCTTCTGTCGAAATGAGTATAGGCCGTTGCCAAAATACCACGGGTAAAATTCCCACGGTTTGGAATGAAATGTAGATTGCCAATCGTATTTCCGAATGAATTCAGGCTCTCGCCAATTTCACCCAAGTGTTGATGGGTAAATGGTTTGTACCAGCTTATGTTATTGTTCCTCCAACTAAAATGGGTGGTGGCCGAAGGTTTGATACCTGCTCCTGTACTACCGGTAACAGCATTGATATGTACTTCATTCTTCAATAGGTTTTCTTTTGCCAAAGGAAGCAAGGCCAATTGAATCGCAGTGGCAAAACAACCCGGATTTGCTATCGCGGAGGAATTTTCAATTTTTGATTTATTCAATTCGGGTAGCCCGTAGATAAATTCCTTTCCTTCAAAAATGGAGTTCTGCTCCAATCGAAAATCATTGCTTAAGTCGACTATCAGGGTTTCACTTGAAAAGGTATTTTCCTTTAAAAATTGGGTCGAATTGCCATGACCTAAACAGAGGAAGACAATAGCTACTTCGGTATTTATATCTCCAACAAAGTTCAAATCGGTTTGGCCCAAAAGGTCAGGGTGCGCTGAAGTTATGGGCTTACCGGCTCTTGTTGTACTGAACACAAAATCAATTTCAACCGCTGGATGATTCAATAACAGTCGAATCAGTTCACCACCGGTATAACCTGAACCCCCTATAATTCCTGCTTTAATCATGGTCTTGATTTACGTGGTTTGATATTTTACCCGGATTCGATAGAATCTTGATAAAGCCCTTAGCGTCATCAGCGGTCCATCCTTTATTCATTTCACCATAACTACCGAACGAGGCGTTCATCAAATCATGCGGTGAAGAAATACCGTCCAACCGAAACTGAAATGGATATAAGCTAACAAATACATCGCCCGTCACATTTTTTTGAGTATCGCTTAAAAAGGCCTCAATATTTCGCATTACAGCATCCAAATAATTTCCCTCATGCAATAGCATACCGTAAAAGTTACCCAATTGTTCTTTTTGATACTGTTGCCATTTACTCAAGGTGTGTTTCTCCAATAAATGGTGCGCTTTTATTATGATTAGGGGTGCAGCAGCCTCGAAACCGACTCGACCCTTTATACCAATGATTGTGTCACCCACATGAATATCACGCCCAATCGCGTATTGAGAGGCTAGGGTCTCTAACTTTTCAATATTGGTCACCGAATCTTCCCTTTCCCCATTAACAGCTGTCAATTCCCCTTTTTCAAAGGTGAGTTTGACCTGTTGGGGTTCTTTCTGATGTAATTGACTTGGATAGGCCGAATCAGGTAATGGCAAATGAGATGTTAATGTTTCATCACCACCAACTGAAGTGCCCCATAGTCCGCGATTAATGGAATATTTTGCTTTTTCCCAAGAATAATCGACCCCATTTTCTTGTAAGTACTTGATTTCTTCTTCTCTAGCCAGTTTCTTGTCACGAATAGGGGTTATGATTTCGATTTCAGGAGCTAAGGTTTGAAATATCATATCAAAACGAACCTGGTCATTACCCGCTCCGGTGCTGCCATGGGCGATGTATCCAGCACCGACTTTCTTGGCATGGTTTACTATTTCTACAGCTTGAACGATACGTTCAGCGCTTACCGAAAGAGGGTAGGTATTATTTCGTAAAACATTTCCAAAGATGAGGTATTTCACCACTTTGTCATAGAAGTTTTGTACCGCATCAATTGAGGTGTATGAAGTCGCCCCTAATGCCAATGCTTTTTCTTCTA
>CAYNUM010000528.1:0-2323 GCA_964400025.1 uncultured Croceivirga sp. | reverse complement strand
TGGGCGTGTTTAACGGTTAACCCCTATGTTTCCGTTTTTTAGAATTTTATCCTGTATTACTTTTCTGATTTATTTCTGTTGTTAACACATTTTATAAGTTATCAACAATACTTTTGTTGATGATACGTGAACATCGCAGATTGAAAATTTAAAGTTAACTAAAGGTTAATTCCATACTTTCGCACCCATGGAGAACACAAACCCAATCGTTGGTCGACCCATCGATAAATCGACTATAATAAATCTAGAGCGTGGGAAGATTCCGCCTCAAGCGGTTGATTTAGAAGAGGTTGTGCTTGGGGCAATGATGATTGACAAAAAGGGTGTCGATGAGGTAATTGATATTTTGCACCCAGATGTGTTCTACAAAGATTCCCATCGATTTATTTATGAGGCAATTTTTACCTTGTTCGAATCTTCGGAACCGGTAGACTTATTAACGGTTTCGTCTCAACTGAAGAAAGACGGGCATTTGGAAGCGGTTGGTGGGGACTTTTATTTGATACGACTTACTCAAAAAGTTGCTTCTTCGGCGCATATTGAGTTTCATGCTAGAATCATTCTTCAAAAATACATACAGCGTAGTCTTATTAAAATTTCCAATGAGATTATTGAGGATGCGTATAGTGACTCTACTGATGTTTTTGATTTATTGGATGGCGCAGAGGCAAAGTTGTATGAAGTAACTCAGGGTAATCTCAAGCGTTCGGCCGAGACCGCACAGAATTTGGTGATTCAAGCTAAAAAACGAATTGAAGAAATTTCAAACAAAGAAGGATTAAGCGGAATACCTTCTGGATTTGACAAGGTCGATAAATTGACATCTGGTTGGCAGCCTAGTGATTTGGTTATCATTGCCGCCAGACCTGGTATGGGTAAAACCGCTCTGACCCTGTCTATGGCCCGTAATATGGCCGTTAATGCTGATATACCCGTGGCTTTCTTCTCTTTGGAAATGTCTTCGGTGCAATTAATAACCAGATTAATTTCTTCGGAAACTGGACTCTCTTCTGAAAAATTAAGGACCGGAAGATTGGAAAAACATGAGTGGGAACAGCTCAATGTAAAGGTTAAGGCCTTGGAAAAGGCGCCATTATTTATCGATGATACGCCATCACTATCCATTTTTGATTTACGCGCCAAGGCAAGAAGGTTGGAATCGCAACACAAAATCAAACTTATAATCATTGATTACTTGCAATTGATGACCGCCGGCGGCAGTCAAAAGGGCGGAAATCGTGAACAAGAGATATCAACAATATCCCGTAACCTTAAGGCATTGGCAAAGGAACTGAACGTTCCAGTGATTGCCCTTTCGCAGTTATCTCGAGCAGTGGAAACTCGAGGCGGTAGTAAACGCCCCATTCTTTCTGATTTGAGGGAATCAGGCGCTATCGAACAAGATGCAGATATTGTCTCGTTCATCTATCGGCCGGAATACTACAAAATCGAAGAATGGGATGATGAAGAACGGACTCCAACACAAGGCCAAGCGGAGTTCATAGTGGCAAAACATCGTAATGGTGGCTTGGATAATATTAGGTTAAAGTTCATTGGTAACCTTGGTAAATTCGATAATTTAGATGAATTCGATTCACCTTTTGAATTCCAATCCAAGATGAATGCCGATGATGAAAACCCCTTCAACCCCTCTTCTTTACCCAGTGCAGACCAAGCATTTGGCAGCTCCCTCAATGGGCCTGAAGACGATGATATACCCTTTTAAGTATTCCCATAAAAGAGTTTTTCTATCAGGATTCTTTTTCCTTTTGTCTTGTTTCTTTTTGAATGCATCTGTCATATTACTTCCAATGGATGCAGAAAGTCAGAAGAACCATTTAAAAGCATATGGTATCACCTATTGGGTGCTGAATAAACAGCAGAAAGTGCAATGGCTATTGAATTATAGAGGCGGTTCTTTTTTATTGCCTGATGGTGAGGCCGTCCGTAAAGAATGTCAAATACGAGGAGTTTCTTTTGAAGTACTTTCAGATGCTCAGGCTGAAATGATTTTAGATGAAATTAGTAGTCCGTCTCAAAATCAAGAGGCCGTAATCTTGGAAAAAGCGCCGAAGATTGCAGTGTATTCCCCAAAGGACAACCAACCTTGGGATGATGCAGTGACCATGGTGCTGACCCATGCCGAAATTCCTTATGTGACCATTTATGATGAAGCGGTCTTGGATGACAAATTGGCTCTTTATGATTGGTTGCACCTACACCATGAAGATTTTACAGGGCAGTATGGGAAATTCTATCGTGCTTACCGGGCTGCTCCATGGTATATTGAAGGAAAAAGACGGGCCGAGGAACGGGCGGCAAA
>CAYNUM010000527.1:0-2325 GCA_964400025.1 uncultured Croceivirga sp. | reverse complement strand
AGACATTCGAATTAATCAAACAAGAACAAGCGCGTCAGGAAGAAGGAATTGAACTGATTGCTTCAGAGAATTTCGTTTCCCCTCAAGTGATGGAAGCACAAGGAAGTGTATTGACCAACAAATATGCGGAAGGCCTACCTGGTAAAAGGTATTATGGCGGTTGTGAAGTAGTTGATCAGATTGAAGATTTAGCCCGTGAGAGAGCAAAGGAATTGTTTGGAGCGACTTGGACGAATGTCCAACCGCACTCCGGGGCACAGGCTAATGCCGCAGTTATGCTGGCAGTTCTCAATGCTGGGGATAAAATTCTTGGTTTTGACCTATCACATGGAGGACACCTAACGCATGGCTCACCTGTGAATTTTTCTGGTAAATTATATCAGACAAGTTTTTATGGTGTTGGTAAAGAGACGGGAACCATCGATTATGATCAATTCGAGCAGACGGCCCTCACAGAAAAACCGAAACTTATAATTTGTGGAGCGTCAGCCTACAGCAGAGATTGGGATTATGAACGAATAAGGGCTGTAGCTGATGAAGTTGGTGCGCTGGTTTTGGCAGATGTTTCTCACCCTTCGGGACTAATTGCAAGAGGATTGTTGGATGACCCATTGGAATACTGCCATATAGTTACCACAACTACTCATAAGACTTTGAGAGGTCCTAGGGGAGGAATGATAATGATGCGTGATGATTTCGAAAATCCATTTGGTTTGAAAACCCCAAAAGGTGAACTGCGCAAAATGTCTGCTCTTTTGGACTCTGGAGTATTCCCAGGGACTCAGGGAGGGCCACTTGAACATGTAATTGCTGCTAAGGCCATAGCTTTCGGTGAAGCGCTTTCAGACGAGTATATGCAGTATGTAATTCAAGTCCAAAAGAATGGAAAGGCAATGGCCAAGGCTTTTGTGGATCGAGGCTATGAGGTTATATCTGGTGGAACAGATAATCACATTTGTTTGATCGACCTTAGGTCTAAGGGACTTACTGGTAAGTTGGCAGAAAACACCTTGATCAAAGCAGATATTACTGTGAACAAAAATATGGTTCCGTTTGACGATAAGTCGCCTTTTGTCACCTCAGGAATGAGAGTAGGAACAGCAGCGATGACCACTCGTGGTATGGTTGAGTCAGACATGGAGAAAGTTGTGGACTTGATCGACGTTTGTCTGGCAGATACTGAAAATGAGTCTAAAATTTCATCCATCAAATCTGAGGTGAACGAATGGATGCATGAATTCCCTCTTTATACACAGTTAGTCTAATTTTTTCTGAATGACCGACAAACCTGAAGTTCATGATCCTCATGAGATGTCCTTTTTGGATCATCTCGAAGAACTCAGGTGGCATGTAATCCGTGCATTTCTGGCAATCGGAATATTCACAATAGGAGCTTTTCTAGCCAAGAGTATTGTATTTGGTCAGATAATATTGGGTCCTTCCCGAACCGATTTTTGGACTTACGAATTGCTTTGTAGGATAGCCGCCTCTCTGGATACATCGGCATTGTGTATTGATGAACTGCCATTTATTATTCAGAGCAGGCAAATGACTGGTCAGTTTACGATGCATATTACCTCTTCGTTTGCTGTAGGTCTCATATGTGCCTTTCCATACGCTTTTTGGGAAATATGGAGATTCATAAGTCCCGGACTCTATGTGAAGGAGAGAAGAGTCGCTCGGGGCGCGGTTTTTTATGTAAGCTTACTCTTTATGATAGGCGTTGTATTCGGGTATTTTATCCTCACACCATTATCTATCAACTTCCTTTCAAACTATCAGATTGACCCGAGTATACTCAATGAATTCGATATAGTCTCTTATGTGTCAACTATCACAACATTGGTACTTGCCTGCGGATTGCTTTTTCAGTTGCCGATGGTGGTTTATTTTCTAACAAAAGCTGGAATAGTCACACCTAGCTTGCTTAGAACCTATCGCAAACACAGTATTGTGGTGATATTCTTCCTTGGTGCGATGCTAACACCACCAGATCCATTTAGTCAAGTGCTGATTGCGGTTCCCCTTATTGGGTTGTATCAATTCAGTATCATGATATCAAATAGAACGTACAAGAGATTGAACAAAGACTAAACTTTCATACTATGAAAATTGCTATTGGAGGAGATCATGCCGGTTTCAGTTATAAAGAAAAAATTGTTGCTTACCTTAACTCACGCGAAATTGAGGTAAAGGACTTTGGCCCGTATACTGCTGATTCTGTCGACTACCCGGATTTCGTTCATCCTGTTGCAACAACTGTCGAAAGCCAAGAATATGATTTGGGTATTCTTATTTGTGGCAGTGGCAATGGAGTGGCTATGA
>CAYNUM010000526.1:0-2326 GCA_964400025.1 uncultured Croceivirga sp. | reverse complement strand
CAATAGTAGACCCATAATGAAGACTATCATTTCAACCCTCAAAAAGTAACTTTCAAAATTCTGTATGGAATCCTCAATACGAAATGGCAAATAGACCGTTGACGAGAGTATGTTTATATAAACAATGACCATGAATACAAAACTCGAAGTCACCCATTTCAATTTCCATAGAACGGCAGACAAAAAAACAATAGAGAAGACAATCAAATGTTTTATGGCATACTTGCTATACCCACCCAGCTGATATTCCGTAAAAAAATTGGTAGCCAGACCTGCCAGTACCAAAAGTATGAGAACGTGAAATAAAATACTTGAATTGCTAATAGCAACAAGCACTTTTTTATCTTTAAACGTTGTATGTGGGGCTAAAGCCACGGTTTTGATGATTTGGTACCCTCAGAACGATTGTTGATGTATTTTCTTACATTTTTAAAGAAATTTTAGATGAAATACACTTTTTCCGTCCTTTTTTTTACACTCTTTATGAGCTGTTTAGGTCAAAATTTGGACTCTATAACCTTAAAAACGGAGGTTTCACAAGCTATAAAAGATTTAAGGGAATTTGTTGCCTTACCATCTGACGCATTGAATGCCGATGATATTGAGGACAATATTATTTGGTTGAAAAAAGAATTCGAAAAAAGAGGTTTTAATACAGCTGAGTTGGAGACTGAAAACCTACCCCTGTTTTTTGCAACCTTGCCTATGGAAGATGACAAACCAACAGTATTATTCTATATGCATTTTGACGGCCAATCGGTTGACCCTAGTAAATGGAACCAGTCAAACCCGTATCAGGTCGTGCTAAAAAAACCTACTGTTGATGGTTTTGAAACGATAGACTTTTCTGCATTAGAGGATAATATTGATTACAATTGGCGTTTGTTCGGTCGAGCCACTGCTGATGACAAAGGCCCAATTATCATGTTCTTAAATGCCTTGGATTTATTACAGAAACAAAATAAAAAACTGGCCTTTAATATAAAGGTCGTTCTTGATGGTGAAGAAGAGCGAGGTAGTAAACCTATAGCCGCGGCTGTAAGACAATACCGTGAATTGATGATAGCTGACTTTTTGGTCATTGCGGATGGACCCATGCATCCTTCAGGTTTACCAACTTTAGTTTATGGCTGTCGCGGAATTACAACAATGACCTTAACCACCCATGGACCCATCAAGCCCCAACATAGTGGTCATTATGGAAACTATGCCCCCAATCCAGGATTTCAATTGGCACAACTCTTGGCTTCAATGAAAGATGAAAGTGGCAAAGTAATCATACCGGGCTATTACGACGGCATTGAATTGGATGATGATATCAGACAAATACTTAAGAACGTTCCAGATGATGACAATGCCATTGCCCAGAAACTTCAGTTCAAACAATCTGAAAAAGTCGGTAGTTTTTATCAAGAGTCTTTACAATACCCTAGTCTAAACATTCGTGGTTTGGGCTCAGGTTGGATCGGTGATCAAGCACGCACGATTGTGCCAGAGAGCGCTACCGCCGAACTAGATTTACGCTTGGTACCTGAGACTGACGGCAATCGTTTAAAAAAACTGGTCAAAGATCATATTGCCAAACAAGGTTTTACCGTACTTGATCATGAGCCGACCAAAGAAGAACGAATGAAGTATTCAAAAATAATTACAATAAAAGAGCGTAAGGTAACCGATGCCTTTAGAACCGACTTCGATAATGAATATGGTAAATTCTTGGTCAAGACCTTAAACCAAACCTTTGGCGAAGCACCTATACTAATTCGTATTATGGGAGGTACCGTGCCCATCTCACCCTTTGTAAACGAATTACAAATACCTGCCTTTGTGGTGCCCATGGTCAATGCAGATAATAATCAACATAGTCCAAATGAAAACCTTAGGATTGGATTATTGGAATATGGCATAAAAGCCTTTTACTCCATCATGATGAGTAATCTTCAAGAATAGCTCCATAATTTCGTAAGGCAAGCTGGTTAGTTTATTCGAATTACCGTTCTGAAGTCTTTTGTCGAAATTATACGGAATTTAACGCAGATTTTCTGTCTCCATTCATTTCAACACTAGTTTTGAAATCCCTAAATCAAACAACATGACCTACAAATGCATTATCATTGACGACTCTACTGTTCATCGATTAGCCATCTCATTTTTAGTTCAAAACCATCCCAAGCTAGAACTGGTCGGCGCATTTCACAATCCATATAAAGGTATTGAAGCTATCTATCAACAAAAGGCAGACATCGTATTTCTAGACATTTTATTGGAAGATGTCAATTCATTTGAACTACTTGACCAAATTGAAATTCCTGCCAAAATCATTATG
>CAYNUM010000525.1:0-2327 GCA_964400025.1 uncultured Croceivirga sp. | reverse complement strand
ATATCATATTATTTGCTATTTTAATTAAAATGAAGGTACAATTAGAGAATATACTTGAAAATGAAAAAAGTTCAATTCGGTTATTACACGACCCCAAGTTAAGTGAACATTTCTTTTGGCATTTTCATCCTGAATATGAGCTGATCTACATCGAAGGTGCCAGTGGAACCAGACATGTGGGTGAGCATATTTCTACCTTTACAGATAGTGATTTGGTGCTTATTGGCTCTTTTGTACCCCACTTAAACTTTGATTACGGCATCAAAACATCCTACTTGAAGGAAGTACTACACTTTAATTCGGATTTCTGCTCGACCGTTCTGCAACAGATTGTTGAAATGCCATATGTTCCTAGATTAATGGAACAGTCGCAATATGGTATTGCTTTTTACGGTAAGACAAAAGAATATGTTGGCCGAAGAATGAAAGCACTTTATAAAATGACCGGTTTCGAACAGCTTCTTGAAGTATTTAAAATCTTAAAGTTTTTGTCTGAAAGCGAAGAATTTGAATTACTTAATCAAAAGCCGGTGCTTTCCAGTAAATTAAAAAGTAAACAATTGCGATTGCAAAAAGTCTATGAGTATATCGGTGCGAATTATCAAAATAAGATTGGTGTCGCTGACGCGGCCGGTTTATTGAATTTAGGTAATGAGGCGTTTTGCCGGTATTTCAAAAAAGTTTCTGGCAATACATTTACCAATTTTTTGAACCAATACCGAATTACCCAGGCAAAACGATTACTGCTATCAGGAAAGAACATTACCGAAACATTTCACGAGTCAGGCTTTGAAAGCCTTTCTTATTTCACAAGGGTATTTAAAAAAGTAACTGGAGAAAATCCATCAGAATTTAAAAGAAGGATGCGAAACTGACCTTGTGACGAGCCTGTGCTGAGCCAAGTCGAAGTGCTCAGGGCCAATCGCGCAAATCAAAGATTTGCCCAAAATTCTCACAAGTTCATTAGAGGACCCTTCGACTTCGCTCAGGGTTAGTTTGATTACGCAAATCAAAGATTTGCTATCTCACTAAAAAAGAACCGCCCCGCGCAAATTTGCTCCGGGGCGATTCCTAACTAAATAACCAACCAAAAAACTTATAAGTATAGTCGTAGACTATTACACTTTCTTACATTTTTCGTTTACGTTCAACGTTCATCTTCTTATTACTTGATTTCATACGTTTCTTTCCTACCTTATCATCAGACTTCAAGTACTGTATAAAACCTCTACCGGTAAACTCATACACTGTTTCGCTAGCCACATGATATAATTCTACAGTGCTATCATCAATAACGTACAGCTCGAAATAATCATTGCCCAAGAAGTCATAATCGAGTGTTAAAGTTTTCAGCGTTTCATCGTTTGTATCGAACACTTCATAATTGCCTTCATAATCCCATTGCAAATTTGAAATAGCCGTGCCTGGCGCATCGATTGAGGATTGAAAAAAGCCTCCATTATCATCGAAAAAGCGCAAGAAACTTTCATTATCGAACTCATTCACAGCACCTACCTGACTTGTAAAGGTCTTCTCCCAAGCATCAAACTCTTGCAATAGATAATGAATGTTCTCATAGAAGAGCCTATCATAGTCAAAATCCCTTCTCTGATAACCATCCAAAAAATATGAGGTATCGGTTCTTCGATTATAGAGCTCTAAAGTATTATTGTTCACAGCGAACACATCAAATGTCCAAGCGCCATCTATATCATGGTCAATATCAACAACGCCGCTAAAGGTTCCATAACTGCCTACATCTATTCCCAGACCATTGCCCGTTTTTCCTATGCCAACAATATTATTGTTCGCAAAGACGATCCCGTCAACAAATGAAATAGTAAATGCGCGTTGTAAAAAGGGAATTTCGGCATTGCCTCGGGTTGAATTGATATCAACGTACCACAAATCATACGACTGTAAGGCCTGATCGGTATTGAATGCAGATTCAACTATAATGTTATCATCCAAAATGACCTCTGTATAGCACGAACTTGCCAATAATCCTATTCCCAATAATCCGAAGAGTAGTTTTCCATTTTTCATATGCTCAGGTTTTATGGTTTCTTATTGTTCTAAACCAAGCATCATGCCAAAAAATACAACTATCTGATAACCAACACATAACCTTTGGCAATCCATTTGCTCTATTTTTGAGCTCATAATTTTGACAATACCTTTCAATTGAAAATTGCTGTTTTAGGAGGTGGAAGCTGGGCCACCGCTTTGGTTAAAATGCTAACAGAAAACCTAGACGAAGTTCACTGGTACATGCGCAGTGCTTATGCCGTGGAGCATATCAAAAGGGAAAGACAAAACCCTAGCTA
>CAYNUM010000524.1:0-2338 GCA_964400025.1 uncultured Croceivirga sp. | reverse complement strand
GATATATTTCAGTGGATAAAAGTAGTGTTTTGAACAAATGCATCAAATAGTTCCATTATTTTTATTGAATTATAAATTTTTCAAGGCGATTCTTACCAAATGAAGATTTTATCCAAAGAACAAATCTACGCAGCTGATAAATTCACAATAGAAAAGCAGCAAATTACGAGTGATTCACTAATGGAACGTGCTGCCTTGGGCATTTTCAATTGGATGCACCAACGTCTGCAGGGGAATGCGGTTAAAATTCACCTTTTTTGTGGAATCGGAAATAATGGCGGTGATGGTCTGGCTCTTGCAAGACATTTGAAAGAGCACAATTATGACATTAAAGTCTATGTTGTCAATTACAGCGAAAAGCGTTCGAAGGATTTTTTGTTGAACCTTAACCGATTGAAAGAAAGAAAGTTATGGCCTGAGTTTTTGGATCAGGACCATCATTCGATTGAAGTTGGGCGTGATGATATTGTGGTCGACGCCATTTTCGGAATTGGCCTCAATCGTTCTCCTTCAGACTGGGTGGGGCATTTGATCACCCAAATCAACCAGTCCTCGGCATTTTTGCTGGCATTGGATATTCCATCAGGACTTTTCCTGGATAGAGTACCTGAAAATCCGGAATGGGTAATAGATGCGAATCATGTTTTAAGTTTTCAATGTCCTAAACTGCCCTTTTTTCTTCCTCAAACGGCGGTGCACATCAATCAATGGGAAGTATTGGATATTGGCCTTGACGCTCAGTTTTTACATGAAGTACAAACAGATTATCACTATATGGTGAAATTAGATGTGCTTCCCATATATCGGCCAAGACTTAAGTTTTCACATAAAGGCACTTACGGACATGCCTTAATAGTAGGAGGCAGCCTCGGAAAGATTGGCGCCGTTCAATTGGCGGCTAAGGCATGTCTGAATATTGGTGCTGGGTTAGTGACCGCTTTTGTGCCGAAGTGTGGGTTGAATCCACTGCAAACCGGAGTTCCAGAGGCCATGGTTTTGATTGATAAAAATGAAACCTTGGTGAGTAATATTGCGGTACCATTTGAACCAAAGGCCGTGGGCATTGGCATTGGTATGGGGGTTGAATCTCTTTCGTTGAAAGCATTTGATGACTTTTTATCCCAAACCATTTCGCAATTGGTAATTGATGCTGATGGCTTGAACCTTTTGGCCAAAAATCCTGAGCTCTTGAAAAAACTCCCCAATAATTCCATTTTAACTCCGCATCCCAAGGAATTGGAAAGATTGATTGGGACTTGGCAAAACGATTTTGAAAAGCTTGAAAAGACCAAAGAATTTGTGAACAAGCACCATTGCATAATGATCATTAAGGGAGCACATACCATCGTTTTGAGTTCTGGTGTAGGGTATATCAATTCCACTGGAAACCCTGGAATGGCCACAGCAGGCAGCGGTGATGTATTAACGGGAATACTTACAGGACTTTTGACACAAGACTATGAACCACTGCACGCGGCAATTTTTAGTGTCTATCTTCATGGCCTTTCAGGAGATATTACGGCGGCCAAAGAAGGCTATGAGGCCGTTACGGCTTCCAAAATAATTGATAATCTTGGTGCTGCTTTTGTACGGTTATTTAGTAGAGGAGAAAGGGAGGATGGTTTGGAAAACCAGAACTAAACCTTTTTCGGCTTCTTTCGTTTCAGTTTTTTCTTCACCCAATTAACTGCATTTTCGAACTCGATGAAAAATTCCATGTTCTTTTTGTAGAACATTTTTTCGATTTTGAAATTATGCATGTCAATCTCTTTCTTAGAAACAATGGCAAAAGCCATAAGGTTGTCTAGACCCCTCAAATAGGTGTAGATAATAGGGTCGATGGCGTAGGAGTTTTTTCGATAGCTGATATAGCCAAACTTTTTATTTCTAAAATGTATTTCTGAAATTCCAATGATTTGGTAGGCCCTTTCCAAAGTAACCGTGGCACCTTCGTCAAAATTGGCGACTATGTAATTATCATATACCTGTACGGTGCCTATGTCCAAAGAATATTCCTTTACGACAATAGGATTTTTAGCAAATCCAAACTTCATTCCCATCATTTATAGTGTCGATACGAAATTAGATGGGTTAGCACCGAAACTGAAAAATTTTAGATTAACTACAGATTTATCGTTTAAATCGTTAAAACGCCTGTAGAATTCACTATTTTTCTTACAAGCCTTGAAGTAGGGAAATAAAAAAAGAGTCTCCTTGGAGACTCTTTTCAAGTTATAATTATTCCAGATTTTATTTCGCTTCAGATGACTCTTCAGCCTTTTTAATCTTGATGGTCAATTCTTCTTTCTTTTTGTCAAAATCCATGAAGATACTATCA
>CAYNUM010000523.1:0-2341 GCA_964400025.1 uncultured Croceivirga sp. | reverse complement strand
TAAGATAGCTTTCTCCAAATGTGCTCCAGTGGGCCTTGCGCGAAACGTTTAAGCCATATATGACTGAACTGCCATTGAACCATCAATATGCCAAATGCGAAAAAAGGCAAGTAGGAAAACGGAACTTCCCGCATTAAAGCCAGCCCGTATCCGAAAAAAAGTAACACCGCACTTACATTTTGAAATATGTAATTGCTCAATGCCATGCGTCCAAGAGTGGCCAAGTGTTTAAATATGAATTGTGCCTTTCCGGATGACCACCAATAAAGAAATAACATTGACATACCAAGTGCCAGACTCGTAGAGCCAATGTTATATACAATTACCTGTATGATTCCGGTTCCATTCAATTCAAAACCTGAACCTGGCACGAACTTAGTGAGTGCGTAACCAAATGAAAAAATCAATCCGATCACACCAAGCCAAATGGCACTGGTAGGAACCTTGATATCAAGGGTGCGAATTTTTGGTAACCAAACACGAGCAATCAATATTCCAATTAAAAACAGCCCTAATACATGAAAATAGCGCCCGGACTTTAGATAACTCATTGCTCTCGGTATGGCATGAACCACGTTAATAGAGAATACTTCACTTGCCGATTCTGATGTCCGCATTTGGAGTAGACTTAAGTCGGCAAAACCCCATTCCGCTTTCAATCCCATTGACAGACGGCTGAGGGAACCCCAGAATTGAGCTTCTGGCGTCATATATAGCAAACCATACATAACCAACGGCATGACTAACAAAACGGCAATCCAGCGCATCAATGTCTTGTTTGAGAGTGTCAGAAACATTGGTAATAACATTCCCAGCAAACTATAAAGGGTCAGAATATCTCCATTCCAAATGCAGTACATGTGGAATAAACCAATACAACACAGGACAATCATTCGTCTAAACCAAAACTTAAAAAAATCTGCATCTTTTGATTGAAAACGTTCTGCCTGAAGGGCGAAACCCACTCCAAAAAGGATTGAGAATGTTCCGTAAAACTTGCCTTCTACAAACCAGTCAATAAAAAACAAGACGGCACGATCCGTCATCGGCAACAGTACCACTTCATCTGGACTCAGAGTATTATAACCGATAAAACTGTAAAGATTTGCGAACAGTATTCCGAATAGGGCGAACCCTCTAAGTGAGTCCAAGACTTGTAGTCGCTCTGAGGCTATAGTAGGCTTTATCACGGAACAAGTTGTCTAGAGTAAATTAAGTCTCACAATCACTGGATTGTGGTCCGAAACAAGTTCGTCATTAACATCGATGATACTCGTTTTGATTCCAGTCGAACTTGTTAGGCCTGGAGATATAAGAATATGATCTATTTGTTCTGGTTGTCCCTTGTAGTTGTAGGTCCACCTCACATCGGTACTTTCAAAATATTCACTGAGTCCTGTTTGGATCAATTCCTCATAAACATCATCAAAGCCCCTAATTCTGTAAATGGAATCACTCCTTTTTTCAGAATTCAAGTCACCGGTAACTATGACCTTTCTTCCCAGGTTTGTCTGTTTGATTATGGCTCGTCTTGCGATGTTTGCCTGAGCCATCCTTTTCGCATCACTCAAATATCCACCACTTTCGCTCTTTAAATGAAAAACGAATATATCAATGTCTTTTTGTCCAACTGTCGTTGTTACTTTGAGTCCCTTACTTATACCGGTTTCGGCTTCTGAATCTCCGTCTGTTTCTTCAAGATAAAGTGACCTGCCAGGTATCTTGTACCAAACTTCCTTCAGCGGATATTTAGAGAAGATGGCAACATGCTGACCAGTGAATGTGTCTTTACAATCGCATACCTCCCAGTGGTCATAGGTTACGCCAATCTCGTTCAACTCTTTCAGCAATACTTCAAGATCTTCTTTACCGCCGACCTCTGTGAGTGTTACAATGTCCGCGTTCATGCGCTTGATGAGTTGTGCAACTCCGGCGGATGCTTCCTGAAGCTTGGCCGTGCGGTTATCTTCATCCTCCCAGTATTTTTGATCCTTCTTAGATTCTCGGGTAATGTCAAATTGTTTTCCGAATTTGATATGAACCCGTGATTTATTCAGAAACTCTGCATTGAATGTTGCAACGGTAATTTCTTGTCCAGAAGACAAAGAGCAATGAAACAATAATATCGCTGCGCAAAAGATAATACGTATCATAAGGCTTAGTTAATGTTGTTAGTCCGAATATGTATCAAATTCCTTATCAGGAATCCATTGATTCTATCTTGCTTAATTGGTTCATTTTTTCAATCAAGTCTCCAGTAATAGCGACCACTGCGGGCTTTGGAATGTTGTCCTTATCAAAAGGCCATTTGCTCGTAGGCTTATTTATATCTTTTGGTTGT
>CAYNUM010000522.1:0-2348 GCA_964400025.1 uncultured Croceivirga sp. | reverse complement strand
TTTTCTTTCAAACAAATAGGTATATAAAACGCACTGAATGAAGTGGACTGTAAAGTTCTGTATTCTGTTCTGTAAATTTCTCAATTAAGTGTTTTAATTTCAAAGGTTAAATCACAATCAACTTTTAAATCTACCAACTCTAAAAGATTACCACTGGTCTCACCTTTTGTCCATAACCGCTGTTTGCTTCGACTGTAAAAGGTTACCTTTTCTGTTTTCTGGGTTTTTTGCAAGGCTTCCTCATTCATATAACCCAGCATTAGAATGTTCTTCGTTTTGGCATCTTGCACTATCGCAGGTACCAAACCATCTGAATTTTTATCAAAATCTACTTTCATAGCCGTATTGGAATTCCTTCCAAATTTAATTCTTGTTTTAAGTCTTTTATTTCTATTTCCTTAAAATGAAAAACACTGGCAGCCAAGGCTGCATCGGCTTTTCCCTTTTTAAAAGTTTCGGTGAAATGATGAATCTCACCTGCCCCACCTGAGGCTATAATCGGAATGTTCACTAAACTGGAAAGTTTGGCCAAGGCTTCATTTGCAAACCCGTTTTTCGTACCGTCATGGTCCATGCTAGTAAACAACAGTTCACCTGCTCCTCGTTCCTCTACCTCAGTTGCCCATTCAAAAAGATTGATTTCAGTTGGTACCTTACCTCCGACTAAATGCACCTTCCATTCGCCCTCAATATACTTGGCATCAATGGCAACAACTATACATTGAGAACCAAACTTAGCCACAAGTTCATTAATGAGCTCTGGTCTTTTTACGGCCGAAGAGTTCACCGAAACCTTATCAGCCCCGTTCTTTAATAAGATGTCCACATCTTCAACAGATGAGATTCCACCACCAACCGTAAAAGGAATATTCAATTTTTCTGCCACGTGATAAACCAACTCGGCCAGCGTCTTCCGCTTCTGCTCCGTTGCTGAAATATCTAAGAATACAAGTTCATCGGCACCTTCATCGGCATAACGTTGCGCTAATTCCACAGGATCACCTGCATCGCGCAAA
Organism: uncultured Croceivirga sp.; assembly: GCA_964400025.1. GTDB lineage: Bacteria > Bacteroidota > Bacteroidia > Flavobacteriales > Flavobacteriaceae > Croceivirga. The sequence goes on along the minus strand of CAYNUM010000522.1, from coordinate 1,332 downwards.
TCAACAAAATTGACTCCTTTCACTGTACGACCATCTTTAATATCAAGACAAGGTATGATTCGTTTTGTAAGCATCAGTCTTCGTTTTTGGTGTTTAAATCATGCCCTTCATAAAAACCTAGCTGTTCATTATTCAATTGTTTTACCCAAAATGCAATCTGCCCAGTATGATACGAGAAATGTTCAACTACATGCACAATATTACCAATGCCCGAGAACTCAAAACCCTGTACATGTTTTAATGAGAGAAGCCTTTCTAAGGAAGTGCTTTTAAACGTTGTTTTTACTGTTTCAACGGTTTGGACCAAGCTTTCCATTAGTTCAGATTTTGTAAATCCGTCACTTGTAGAAAACTCGATATCGCGTTCACGTTTGTCCTCGGTTTCGTTTAAAGAGGCAATGCCATATTGGGTCATGTTTCCACATAAATGCAGAATAAGATTTCCTATACTATTCAATGACGTATTTGGTTTTTGCCATACTTGTTGTTCCGAAACTCTTTCCATCGAAATTTTTATCATTCGTAGACTTTCATCCATCCTATAGCAACAGTTTTTTACAAACTCAGATTGAAACTTTCTTAAATCACTCATTTTCCCAAGATGTAGTTTTCCAATTGTTTTAGACTAATTCGATTCTCATAAATCGCCTTACCTATTATAACCCCTTCACAACCCAGTTCTCGTAGCTTAGGCAGTTCATCAAATTCAGAAATTCCGCCACTGGCAATCAATTTGATTCCGTTTTCCTCAATATCAATAACACCGCTTCCACCTATCTCCGTTCTGACCACACGTGTTTCCTTTAAGAGTTTGCTGTAAAGTGAGAACGAAGGACCTGCCAACATGCCATCTTTGGAAATATCGGTGCTAATAACATATTGAATCCCGCTTTTTTGATAGGCTTTCACAAAGGGAATCAACTGTATGTCTGATTCTTCTTGCCATCCAGAAACGGCAATCTTTTCATCTTTAGCATCTGCGCCTAGAATGATTTTTTCATTTCCATACTTGGCCAACCAACTTAAAAAGGTTGTTTTGTCCTTTACAGCAATACTACCACCGGTTATTTGGTTCGCTCCACTCTCAAAAGCAATATGCAAATCTTCATCTGACTTTAAACCACCTCCAAAATCAATTTTCAATTTTGTCTTTGATGCGATTTCGTCAAGTATTTTGTGGTTGATAATACGCTTTGATTTGGCACCATCTAAATCGACAAGGTGAAGAAATTGAATTCCGTGGTCTTCAAACTGTTTGGCTACTTCCAAAGGACTTTCATTATAGACTTTTTTGGTGTCATAATCACCTTTGGAAAGTCGAACGCATTTACC
>CAYNUM010000521.1:0-2355 GCA_964400025.1 uncultured Croceivirga sp. | reverse complement strand
GTCAATTCGCTGTTCAACTACCCTATCAATATGCAGTTTTTTTCCTCTTCAGAGAAATTGGAAATTGACAACATTCCTTTTATCAGTAAAGAGGCCAAACCCAAGCGTAACGAAGCATTGGAGTACTACCGGCGTATAGTAACATCCAACCAATTAAAAATCAATTTATTCGAAAAGGTTGAAACTGTCGAAAAATTGGGAGACGCTTTTCAGATTAAAACTTCAAAAGACGAGTATCAAGCTGCAAATGTCATTTTGGCTACTGGGTTTTACGATTTGCCCAACACCATAAATGTGCCTGGTGAAGATCTCCCAAAGGTTTCGCATTACTATAAAGATCCCCATTTCTATGCCAGTCAAAAATTGGCGGTTATTGGAGCCAGTAATTCGGCTATTGATGCCGCTCTGGAATGCTGGCGTAAAGGTGCCGAAGTGACCTTGGTTATTCGTGGACCTGAAGTTGGCCAACGCCTTAAATATTGGGTACGCCCAGATATCATCAATAGAATCGAAGAAGGCAGTATAAAGGCCCTTTACAATGCAAATGTGAAAGAAATCAGGACTACAAGCCTTTTGGTTTCAACACCAGAAGGTGAAATCGAAATAGCTAATGATTTTGTACTTGCACTAACCGGTTATATGCCCAATTTTGACTTTCTTGAAAACCTTGGCGTTGAATTGTCAGAGGATGAAAAGAGATTGCCCAATTACAATCCCGAAACCATGGAATCAAATGTCGAAGGGTTATACTTAGCAGGGGTCATCTGCGGGGGAATGGAAACCCATAAATGGTTTATCGAAAATTCGAGAATTCATGCTCCTATCATCATTAATTCCATTCTAAATAATTTGAAGACTGTTAACTAGCGGTTTTATTATCGACTTATTAGAATAAGAACCTTTACCAGAATTAATACCATCCTTGAACTAATGAACGATCAAATCCATTTTATTTCGCAATACTTAGCAACTTCAGGAAAGAGTTTTCTAGAACATCGACCAGACGACAGTCATACCAACGTGAGTTTTAATAGTACTACCAAATCACTTGAAACCTGGGACTTAGATAAAAACGGGCTCAAATTGATTTTCGATTTAGTCCAATTCAAACTCAAGTGGAACTCAAAGGATTTGTTGGAATTGGAATTGAACGGAAAATCACATACCGAGGTAGTTGAATGGCTAGAGAAATCTGCAATTCAAGTAGGATTGAAAAAACCATATACCTTCGACCTTCACTATGATTTACCTTTTGAATGGAATGACCAGCTCTCCTTTGCGTTAAATGACCAGAATGGTTTGAAAGAACTTATTCGATTGCGAATACTGGCAAATGAGGTACTGGATTCTTTTTTAAGTTCAGCAAATTTGAAATCTGATTTACGCATTTGGCCACATCATTTTGACACAGGTGCTTTCGCAATTTTGGAAGATAGTTCGGGAAAATCAATTGGCATGGGCATGGCCATACCTGACAAACTTATCAATGACCATTATTTTTATCTCAGTGGTTATCATGGTCACGATGGAATTAACACCTCGGGTTTCAAGACGCTTTCTATGGGCGAATGGAAAAATGAAGGATTTAAGGGCGCAGTAATTGCTGCCAGCAATATAACCAATGAAGAAGCAATTAAGTTCTTTGAAGAAAGCTATCAGGAATACCTAAGTGCTGGCTAATATTCCAATATCATCAGTTCTTATAACGATTGCTTGATTCCATAAAATTTATAATTGCCGTAGGCCCCATATAGCGCTGATTGATGGAGGGTTTGTTCCCTTCACCAATCTCCTGGGAGGCACCAAGCCATTCTTTAACAAAAAGTGCTTTTCTAACATAGGAGCTCCAATCGTGCAGTTGATACCCCAGACCATGCTCAATGGTTCGCTTATCGGTATTCCATTCAAATTTATCCACGTATTTTGGACTCAACATTCCAAAGGAAAGACCAAGTAACTGAAAGGTATTTTTAGTGTTGTAATCTGCAATATGGGCGAGCTCATGTCCTAACACCCCGATTTGCGCATTGTAGGGCAAATTTGAAAACAAAATTGGAGTTAGATTCTCCTTTGTTTTCGAGCTGATGGTAATTAGGTAATTCCGATTTTTCTTTTTTCGAAAAATACTGAATATCCTTGGTCTGGAAGTCAATGGGGTTTTGCGTTTTCTAATCCTAAAGGTAATCTTTACATCTCTTAGCTCTGGGTAAAATGATAAAGCTGTCAATGCTTGTGGCCTAATTTCTTTAGGAATGGTTTTATTGAACTCATATTTTTCAAACTGTTCATTTTTGAACTGCTCCAATTGGAAAGTCTCTACCGGATCTTGAGCAGACAAATTCAAAAGAGAAATGA
>CAYNUM010000520.1:0-2364 GCA_964400025.1 uncultured Croceivirga sp. | reverse complement strand
ATTGGTTCAGTCAAAATCGTTGCACTAGGTGCTTTGGTGGCCATTTTTGGTTATGTAGCGGTCCTTTCTGAGGTCACTATTTTGGCAATTCTTGGTTTTGCCCTAACGGGTTTGGGATTTTCAGTAATGGTTCCAGAACTATTTCGAATTGGGGGTAAGGTAAAAGGGGTTGATTCCGCTCAGGGGATAGCCTTTATTGCGGGAGTCGGTTACCTTGGCTTCTTATCAGGACCGGTAATGCTAGGTTTTCTGTCTGAAGAATATGGTTTAAGCTTTAGCTTTATGACCTTATTGGTCTGCGCAATAGTCGTTTTCTTAATTACTATCCTTCTCAGGAGAACGAATCGGTAATTTTCAATCAGAATCTGCAGTGACTGAAATATTATCGATATAAAGATTAAATCCACCTTCTTTTTTCTTGTGGTCTTTGACCAATTTTAGACCTTCAATCTCTGAATAGTTTTCCCATGTAGTGGCCATAGAGGGTTCGGGCTGGTTCGATTTTCTAAATACCCATTCCTGAATGATATAATCATTATCGAAAAAGAAATCATAGGCATCGCCAGGGGTGTAACCACCTTCATTTCCATAGACTATGGTGAGTTTTTGCATCGATTTTTCACTAATCGGTGCTGTAACTTCCGTCTCATGATTATAGGTGAAATTGTCCTTATCCCAAATGAGATTAAAGGGCGCTAAAAGCCAGTATCGGTCATTGATAAATCCCGCATTGGTCTTTGTTGCCAGACTGTCCATTTCCTTTCTGTTGTAGTTCAGGCTATCGGTAAGACTAATGTAAGTCACATAATTTGATTTGGGCTTCCAAATCCAACTTCGTTCAAAATGCGTTGAATCTCTATCAACATTAAAAGTGAAGGCTATTTCTTCTACACTCTTCCAGTTCTGGTACCCATGGGCATTCGCAACTTTTTCCAAAATGCTCAATTCTGGGGATTCAATGGTCGACTTTTCTTTTTTTTCAGTTTTACATCCGAACAGCAGGCTTGCCAAAATGAAGGATGCCAAAAACTTCTTCATAAAGTTGATTTTCTCAAATATACCCTGTTTTATCCTATCTTTCGATGAACTTCAACACTAGCATAGTGACTTTCTTTAAAAGACTGTTTCTAATTCTCGTAAACCAAGCCAATCAATTGGATAAGGGAGGTCGATACGGAAATTTGACAGATGAAGCCTTAGTGGAAAAAATTGTAGCCAAGAACGATACATTATTGTTCGGGGTACTCTATGACCGCTATGCAAAAATGGTGTATAACAAGTGCTATGGCTTTGCCAGGTCACAAGACGAAGCAGAGGATTTAACGCAAGATGTTTTCTTGATGCTTTTCGTCAAACTGGCCAGTTTCAAAGGAAAGTCCAAGTTTTCAACTTGGTTGTATTCCTTCACCTATAATTTTTGTGTCAACTATGTAAATAGAAACAAACAGCGTAAGATGAGCGATCGTTCAGTTTCTATGGATCAGGTTGATTATAAAGTGGCGGATGAGGTTTCGGACGAAAGTATATTTGATTTAAAGGCCAATAAACTGGCAAAAGCATTGGAATTGATTTCTCCGGAAAACAAGTCCATTTTGTTATTAAAATACCAAGATGGTGCTTCGATAAAAGAGTTGTCCGATTTTATGGAATTGGGGGAAAGTGCAGTAAAAATGCGCCTTAAAAGAGCGAAAGCCAAACTATTGGAAATCTATAAAAACTTAGATTAAATGGCAGAGGAATTTAAAAATCCGTTCAGTCAACTGAACTCAAATTTAAGGGAAGTGCCCCCTGAGCTACGGCAACGGGTAATGAATGACGTAGCTATTGCCAAGCTTATTTTAGACATGGCCTTGTTGGTCACTTCTAATTATGGGTCGGTTCTGTCAGGACTATTTAAAACCAACAAAAGAAAATAACCAAACCAATAAATATCATAGCGATATGGAAAAGTACAGACAAGTTTTAGAAGAGAGTTTAGGAGAAATATTCACCAGTTCGGTTCAATTACTTCCAAAGATTATCCTTGGAATACTTGGGTTGATCATTGCCTGGATTTTGGTGAAATTCTTGCTTTTTATACTGAAAAGGGTTCTTAAAGCCGCTAAGGTAGATACGCTATCAAAAAAGGTGACCGAGGCTAAACTATTCGGGGATAATGAGGTGAAGGTAGATTTGATAAAAATCATACTGGGTATTACCCGAGTTTTATTGATTTTATTATTTGCGGTAGTACTTTCAGAAGTTCTTGGTCTTACCGCAATTTCAGAAGGAATAGTTTCGATTTTTGCGTATCTGCCAACACTATTTAGCGCAATTTTAATTTTAGGAGGTGGTTTATATCTTGCTTCTTTGGTAAAAAAGGCT
>CAYNUM010000519.1:0-2367 GCA_964400025.1 uncultured Croceivirga sp. | reverse complement strand
GGTCAAGAGAAGCCAACCATTATTCTTAGGGCAGAAGAAAGCGTTGCCATACGTGAGGCGGTCAACGTTATGGATATTGCCAACAAGAACAATTACAAGGTGATCCTTGCTGTGCGACCTAAGTAAATGTCATTTTTAGACACGAGACACAAGAAAAAATCCTTTACCATTACCACACTTCTACTAAGTCTTCTGGTTTTGGTACTCTTCTATATAGGACTCACCTACTTTGATCCTCCTGAAGAACGGGGAATTGCCGTGAATTTTGGAACGATGGATTTCGGTGCAGGAAATCAACAGCCAAGAGAAAAAATCAAGTCAGAGCCACGGGAAATTCCAAAACCACCCAACGAGCCTCAGGAAGAAGTGATTGAAGAACAAGAGGAAATAGTAGAGGAAAAGAGTGAACCCCAAGAAACTGTCGAGAAGGAGGAGCCCACAGAAAAGGTAATAACGCAAGAAAGTGAAGAATCCATTCGAATAAAGCAGGAGCGAGAAGCGAAACGAAAGGCTGAGGAAGCTGCTAAAAAGGCGAAGGCCGAGGCAGAAAGAAAAGAACGTGAACGAGCCGCTGCAGAAGCGCGGAAAAAAGCCGAGGAAGAAGCTAAAAAGAAGAAATTAGACGCCCTGATGGGAGGTATTGGTAAATCTGATGGCACTGAAAGTGGTTCTGAAGGTGATGATAATAAACCGGGAGATAAAGGCAATCCTCAAGGAAACCCATACGCTACCTCGTATTATGGAGCCCCAGGAACTGGTTCGGGAGGCTATGGACTCAATGGAAGGTCACTGGTTAGTAAAGGAAAAGTGCAGCAAGATTGTAATGAAGACGGTAGGGTCGTAGTTCGTATCGTGGTTGACAGGAACGGAAAGGTTATCAAAGCTACACCTGGAGTGAAGGGAACAACCAATAACGCCCCATGCTTGCTCGAACCCGCACAAAAAACCGCATTCATGCACAAATGGAATCTGGACTCCAACGCACCCGCCCAACAAATAGGTTTTGTAGTGGTCAATTTTAAATTAGGCCAGTAGTGACCTACACCGAAACCCTAGATTGGTTGTTTACCCAATTACCAATGTACCAGCGTAAGGGTGAAAAAGCGTTCAAAGGAAAGCTTGATAACAGCCTAGCCCTTGCCGAACACCTTGATAACCCAGAAAAGAAATTCAAGTCCATTCACGTGGCTGGCACCAATGGTAAAGGCTCCAGCTGTCATATGTTAGCCTCAGTACTTCAAGAAGCTGGTTACAAAACCGGGTTATATACCTCACCTCATTTAAAAGACTTTAGGGAACGTATCAAAGTGAATGGCAAGATGGTGGATGAAGACTTTGTTATAGATTTCGTTGCTGAAAACAAATCCTTTTTTGAGTACCATGAACTTTCTTTTTTTGAGATGACCGTGGGTATGGCATTCGATTATTTTGCTAAACAAGAGGTTGATATTGCCATAATTGAGGTAGGACTGGGTGGACGTTTAGATTCTACCAATATTATTATGCCAGAAGTGTGTTTGATAACCAATATAGGATATGATCACATGAGTATTCTGGGAAACACTTTGGAGAAGATAGCCATGGAAAAGGCAGGCATTATCAAAAGAGGCATTCCAGTAGTTGTAAGCGAACGTCAACCAGAAACTGAAATGATTTTTAAACTCATCGCAAACCAAAAGAAAGCAGAAATTTCTTTTTCAGAAGATGAGGATTGGCCCAACTACGAGACCGATCTATTGGGGAGTTACCAAAGCAAAAACATAAATGGTGTCGTAACCTGTTTGAAGAAACTTACCGGTTTTACAATTTCGGAATCGCATATTATTTCAGGACTAAAAAAGGTTGTTGCTAGTACTGGGTTATTGGGAAGATGGCAAATACTTCAAAATAATCCGATGGTAATTTGTGATACTGCGCATAACAAACAGGGATTAAAGTCCGTATTGGGTCAACTTGCGCAGCAAGAATTTAATACGCTCCATATTGTAATTGGTTTTGTAAACGATAAAGAAATCGAGGATTTATTGATGTTATTTCCTAAAAATGCCAACTATTATTTTGTTAGACCTGATGTGCCTCGAGGACTAAATGAAAAAGAATTGAAAAAAGTTGCTACTAAGATTGGCTTGAAGGGTAAAAAATATAAGAGTGTAGAAGAGGGTCTTAATAAGGCCAAAGTCAAGGCAGCTAAAGATGATCTGATTTATGTTGGTGGCAGTACTTTTGTAGTGGCAGAAGTTGTTTGACAATTTTAATTGGTTTTCTTTTTGCATCAGAAAAATGATGCTATATTTGCACTCCGTTTTAGGAACGGGCGCGTAGCTCAGTTGGTTCAGAGCACCTGGTTTACACCCAGGGGGTCAGGGG
>CAYNUM010000518.1:0-2368 GCA_964400025.1 uncultured Croceivirga sp. | reverse complement strand
TAATTTCCGCCATTTTGGATAATATTTATTTCCTCAAAGCCATCTTGGCCTACATCAGCTCCATATAAGGTGTTTCCGTCAAATGAGAACTTCCAGGTATTTCGTATACCCCAAGCATAAATTTCGTCTAAGCCTCCAATTCCATTTAGTGGATTATCGGAAGGAATTCCGTAATTATTGCCATTTGAGGGATTGTCAACATCAATCCTTAAAATACTCCCAAATGCATTATTCAGATTTTGGGCATTTCGTTGTGGATCAAAAGCACCACCACCATCACCGACCGATGCATATAGATATCCATCGGGCCCAAAAGCTATTTTTCCTCCATTATGGTTACTTTCAAAAAGATTTTTCTCGAAACTATAAATAGATACCTCAGTAGCAGGATCGACAAAATTAGGGTTGCCTGAATCTACTTGAAATCGCGAAATGTTTATTCTGTAATTACCCGGTAAATCGGTAAAGTAAACATAGATGTAACCATTTGAAGAAAAATTAGGGTGAAATGCCAACCCCAACAATCCAATCTCTTGTCCTGCGCTATATGCAACCCTTGAGCTGATATCAAGAAAAGTGCTGACCTGACCGAAAGTGACATTTGGGTCATTTTGAAAAACTTTAATAGTGCCCGATTGTTCAACTACAAACAACCGATTGGTTCCGTCATTGGCGTTCTGAATTTCTACTGGAACATTAAAGTTGATATTTGGAAAAGCGTCTTCGTAGTTGATTTGTGCAAATGAAACGAAGCAGTTTGCAAGTAGAGCAATGGTAAGAAGCTTAAAAACCTTTAAATGGGGGCGCACCTTTATGTTTTATAGCTAAAACTATTTTTTGAAGTTTCAATTTAGGAAACCAAATAGCCTAACATTTTTCGAGTGCAAAGGTAACATTATCTTTCGATAACTATATTTTCCATTACCAGTACATCCATTTTAGTTCGTTCGAAGCAGGCATAAGCTTCAGAAGGAGAATTCACTATTGGTTCATTCTCATTAAAAGAAGTATTGAGTAGAATGGGAATTCCGGTCTTTTCCCTAAACGTATCGATGAGTTTGTAATATCGTGGACATACATCTTTATCAACACTTTGCAGTCTTCCCGTGCCATCGACATGTGTGACGGCTGGAATGTCAGCATGTTTTTCCTTCTTTATGGGAAAAACCTTTTCCATAAAGGGTACGTCTTCAGAATATTCGAAAAATTCAGGTACATACTCCTTGAGTATGGATGGGGCGAAAGGCCTAAAACTTTCCCTTCTTTTTATCTTGAGGTTGAGTAATTCTTTTGCTTTTTCATTTCTCGGATCTGCGATGATTGAACGATTGCCCAATGCCCTCGGCCCAAATTCGGCACGCCCTTGAAACCAACCTACTACCGCTGGCTCTATAAGACGATTCGTTATGTAGTCATATAATTTATTGTCTTCAATCCTTTTATAGTCCACGTTTTTTGACTTCAAATAGGATTCTATTTCCTCATTAGAAAATTTTGAACCCGTACTTGCCGATTTTATCGCCTCTTTTCTTTCAGCTTTCAGGTTATTATGATAATGAAACAGAGCCGAACCCATTGAAATTCCGGCATCATGGCCGGCAGATGGAATGTACAAGTTGTCAAAGTCGGTATTTGCGATTATTTTACCGTTGGCAACAGAATTTTGTGCAACACCACCGGCAATACACAAGTTTTTCGAACCGGTTTTTTTCTGTAAATAACTGGCCATATGAAAGATAACCTCTTCGGTAACCTTTTGAACTGAATGTGCAAGATCTTTATGATACTGGCTGAGTTCCTCTCCCTTTTTTCTGGGTTCACCAAATAGTTCGGTAAACTTTTTGGTATAGAATTTCTCCACAACTGGCTGATTGTTAATGTACTGAACCTTGATTTCTCCAAAGTATTTGTCAAGCCAAGTCCATCGACCATTGGATTGCAGTTTGATTAACTTTCTTACCTTTTCTACTTGGGTCGGGTTTCCATAGGGAGCCAAACCCATTACCTTGTATTCATCACCATAATGGGGAAAGCCCAGAAAGTGGGTAAAGGCTGTGTAAATAAAACCTAATGAAACAGGATAATCAATGCTGTCGAGAACTTCTATTTCATTGCCTTTTCCATAAGCGAACATACAGGTAGTAAAATCACCCGAGCCATCAATAGACAAAAGGGCGGCTTCATCAAATGGACTGGCAAAAAATGTAGACCCCAAATGCGCTCTGTGATGTTCAACTTTTACCAATTTACTTTCAATCAATTCTTTGGAACAGTTGAAAGCTTTAGCAAACTGCTCGGGAATCGAGGTAATATCCTTTCTGTTTTCCCATCTGTTCTGAATGAGGGAAGTTCCTGTTTTCAAATTCTT
>CAYNUM010000517.1:0-2370 GCA_964400025.1 uncultured Croceivirga sp. | reverse complement strand
TACTGAACTATGATTCCAAACTGCTTCAAACACTTTACACCATGCTGGTTAAACCTGGAACCATCACCAGGGACTACATTAATGGAAAGCGGGTTTCTTATACCAATCCGTTCCGGTTTTTATTGAGTTTGGCCTTTCTCTACTTTTTGATGGTGACCTATGATAGTGGGCTATCTGATCTGGATGATTTAGGTCTGGAGGACAAAATCGAGAAAACGGGGCCCTTAAGTTTCAGTTTTGACAATGATACAAATCTAATTGACAGTATTGCGAAGCCTGAACAGGTCAAGGAAGCGATATCGGGTCTGGATTCTTTGGAAAACCTTAGAAAAATACCAATGCCTGGAATCCAAAATATGGACACCCTACAAACCATTATCCAACAAGGTATAGACGCTCAGGCCAAAAAAGATTCTTTTATGCTGGCCAATCCAAGAGGGTATTTAAATCAGCTTCAGAATGATAAAGCAGGCCTTGGCGAAAGAGCGGAGTTTTTCTTTACGTATCTTCAAAAAGACTCGGTCAAAAATTTTGAAGAGGCCAAGCAAAAATATGGCGCCAACGAAACATGGCGAAACAAGTTGGCCTTCAACGGGTCAAAAAGTACCCTTAAGGCCATTGCCCAACCTGGAACCTATTTAGATGATACGATTGCCAAACTTCCCTTGGTGATATTTTTCTTTTTACCCATCTTCACGGTTTTCATTTTATTGGCTTACATCCGAAAAAATTACACCTATACCGATCATTTAATCTTCAGTTTTCACAACCAATCATTATTATTTATCTTGCTCATCCTTAGCTGGATTATAGATACTTTTTTCAATACAGCAACGGCGTGGATAGCATTGACCATTTTCTCAATATATCTGTTCCAAGCCATGAGAAAGTTCTACGGCCAAGGAGTTTTTAAAACTATAATTAAGTATTTGTTTCTGAACTCGGCGTTCCTCTTTTTAGCCCTAATTTCTGTGGTTCTGCTGTTTACAGGAAGTATTTTTACCTACTAAAGCTATGATTACACAAGTAACCAAAGGAATCAAAGTTTCGATTCAGACTACTTTTGAAGGTACTTTCTTCAAAAATTATAAAATGCATTACGCCTTTGGCTATACCATTACCATTGAAAACCAAAGTAAAGATACCGTTCAATTGATATCAAGACATTGGGATGTTTACGATTCATTAAAAGAATTGGAAACCATAGATGGTGAAGGCGTAATTGGTAAAAAACCGGTTATCAAACCGGGAAAATCGCACACCTATAGTTCTGGCTGCCTTTTGGCCTCTCCATTTGGGGCCATGAAGGGACACTATAATATGATGAATTTAACATCATCCGAGCCAATTGAAGTAGAAGTTCCCACCTTCAAATTAGCAGCCCCTTTTGCCTTGAACTAAGGGCATTTCTTTTTTTCTTTCGAAAACGCTTTCGTTACCTTTGTCGGAATTCTAAACGACTAAAATTTCCACAATGGGTAAAGGTTTTTTTCAGGTTCCGACTGCAATCAATGAACCGGTTAAAGGTTATGCACCAGGCTCTCCTGAACGTGAGGAGGTCCTCAAACAATACAAAGCGTATTACAATTCTCAAACTGAAGTTCCCCTGTACATAGGGTCAGAAGAAGTTCAGACCGGAAACACTAAACCTATGTCCCCCCCGCACGAACATCAACACGTAGTGGGTCACTATCACACAGCAGAAAAATCACATATTGAATCGGCCATCTCAAATTGTCTTGAGGCTCGAGACAAATGGGCCAATTTGACTTGGGAGCAGCGCGCGGCAATATTTCTTAAAGCAGCTGAATTAATTGCAGGGCCTTACCGTGCCAAAATCAATGCAGCCACAATGATGGCACAATCAAAGACTATTCATCAAGCTGAAATTGATGCAGCCTGCGAGTTCATTGATTTTTTGAGGTTCAATGTAGAGTTTATGAGCCAGATTTATGAAGAGCAACCTGATTCAGCTGAAGGTATCTGGAACCGCGTCGAATACCGCCCTTTGGAAGGTTTCGTCTATGCCATAACACCCTTTAATTTCACGGCTATTGCGGGAAATCTACCTGCTAGTGCTGCAATGATGGGTAACGTGACCCTATGGAAACCCAGTGACAGTCAAGTGTATTCTGCCAAAGTAATTATGGATGTTTTCAAGGAAGCCGGATTACCTGATGGCGTTATCAATATGGTTATGGGAGACCCAGTAATGATTACCGAAACCGTTCTTGAGAGTCCTGATTTCTCAGGAATTCATTTTACAGGTTCCACTCATGTTTTCAAAAGCCTTTGGAAGCAAATTGGAAATAACATTGACAAATACAAAACCTACCCCAGGATTGTTGGTGAAACCGGTGGGAAGGACTT
>CAYNUM010000516.1:0-2377 GCA_964400025.1 uncultured Croceivirga sp. | reverse complement strand
CAGGCAGTTACTGCGGCCGGTACAGGATGTATGGCTGCCTTAGACGCGGAGCGTTACCTTGCGGAGATTGGAGTAGTTTAGGCTATCCCTGAAAAAGCATTAAACTCGGCCTCTCAGAATAATATTTTGAGAGGCCGATTAGTTTTGTAGGGAGCTATATTCTTAAGACTTGTCTTGGAGCATTAAAATCTAGCAAGATTTAGGGCTATTAATCCCCAAAATTATTTTTTGGGCATAGCTATCCCTTGCTAAACGTGACTTTAGCTACATTTTAATTGCTATGCTGCCACAGAGTTGACTTTGTATTCTTTTATTCGTTTAGCGATTTTAATGGCTGAAGCCGTCCAGATGCCAAAATAAATCCACAGCGTTTCGGTCAGTTGAGTGCGAGCCCGGATTTTTTGCAGTCCATAATGGAGTTTTTCATTACCAAAAGTTCCTTCCATATTAGATGCTCTGGCTTTGGCTAAGACTTTACGCATATGGTCTTGAGGAGTAGGTTGTTTGGGTTTGGGGCCTTTGCGTACAAAACTAGTGGCAATACCTTTGATAGTACAAAATCGACGGTTGGCATTGGTGCCGTAAATTCGGTCTGCTCCCAGTTGTCGACACCTAACGAAGTAATGCTGGGATAATGCCACCGTACTTTTTAGGCGAGTACTTTCATTAAAAGCCTCAAAGGATAAATGCTCTACAGAGGTGATTCCATCGATTTGCATGCTATGAACTTTGGCACCAAATTCGGTGCGTTTGGTTTCTTTTCCTCTGAGGATAGGACGGATATAATTCTTGCTTAGACTGACAATGCGTCCTTTGATTTTGGTCTCCGGGTCATCAAACCGAGTTTGTTGCTGTTGATAGACCAACCTGACCGTTTCAAGGCGGTCAAAGTTTTTTTGGGCTAGCAACACCCCATACTGAAAAACCAATTCATCCCATTGTTTTAGGCCTTTTTGCAAAAAATGCAATAGATGCCGACACATCTTTCTTCTTAACTTATGAGTTTTGCGCTTGCGTTTTTGGTAATTGATATAGCGAGTATATTGCTGCTTTTGTTTTCGACGAGGCTTAGCAATGGATAAATCTGTACAACGCTGATCAATCAACGCCCAGAGCCATTCACAGCATTCCCACAATAACTTCACATCGGTTGGATAACGTAAATGGCTCTCATAGCAGGTCGCATCCATCAGGATGACATGGGTGTTTGCCATGTAAGGTCGCCAATGACTAGCTAAAGTGGCTTGAAAGGAGGAATAATCAATATGCTGAGCCAAGTATCGACGCCAACGCCCAACTAAGTCTTTATCTCGTATCCACTGACCGGGCTTCAAACGAAGACCACAGAAATACTGTAAAACCCAATCTGAGTTGAGTCGAGCCAGGAGCTTCTCATCACTCAAGCCCAGATATGACTTGAGAATTTGAAGACCTATCCCACCTCGAATATCCAACCAAGACTTGCGGCCTAAACCTGACGAAGCAGGAAATAGGCGAGCTAAAGAATCGAAGGGAATGGCCTGGTATAATTGACCCAGAGGAGTATTTAAGAATTGCGTCCAGCGAAGATCGCGACCCTGTTGATCGCTAAAAAGTAAGGTTTCCAAACTTTATTTGGTTAACTTTGAGTAATTGTATTATTGTCTTCCCCGAATTTAGCCTTTTTTGACTGTTTTCGGGGACTTTTTTACTCAAAAATAAAGGCCAACTACTTCGTAGTCAGCCTCGTATCTCTTTTCAGGTAGCCCCTAGGTAGGGAGTAACGATTTCATTTATAAAAAAGGCAGACCACAGGGGTCTGCCAGGAAGTGTATTAGTAAGTTAATCTAATCTTTAACAGGTGCGGGGGCTCGAAACCCTCCGTCAACCGTTCGCCCTCAACCGCTAGCTACCACACATCAAACAATCCGGATCGTCGAGGTTACAAGCTTGGCCTTCATTGCTCTCTGATTGCTGCATTTGAATGCTACTGGATTCACCATTGCCAGCCATCACCTTTTTTTGTGCTTTTTGATCTACTGTAAACTTAATTGGATCAACAGCAGCTTTGGAACGTAGGTAGTACATTCCGGTTTTTAAGCCCTTTTGCCAAGCGTAGAAGTGCATAGAGGAAAGTTTTCCGAAGTTTGGATTTTCCACAAACAAATTCAAGCTTTGACTTTGGCAGATGAAGGCGCCACGATCCGCAGACATGTCGATGATGACTTTCTGGCTGATCTCCCAAACCGTTTTATACAATGCTTTTAACTCGTCAGGAATTTCTGGAATATCCTGAATAGAGCCATTAGTTGCCATCAAGCGATGTTTCATTTCGTCATTCCAAAGGCCCAAGCCAATAAGATCCTTGAGCAAATGCTTGTTCATGATGATGTACTCA
>CAYNUM010000515.1:0-2392 GCA_964400025.1 uncultured Croceivirga sp. | reverse complement strand
CTTCGTTTTAATTGGAATGCAGGTATAGGACAAGACCCGTTTGAAAATTCTACCGTTTATTTCGGTAGTCAGTTTGTGCATAAATCAACCGATAAGGGCTTGACGTGGCAAGTTATTTCACCGGACTTGACCACCAATGACCCCGAAAAACAAAAACAAAGTGAGAGCGGTGGTCTTACCATGGATGCCACCGGAGCAGAAAACCACTGTACCGTGCTTGTAATTGAACCATCTACTTTAGAAAAAGATATGCTTTGGGTAGGTACTGATGACGGTCGTGTACATTATACCCAAAATGGCGGCCAAACATGGACTGAAGTAACCGCTAATATCAAAGGACTACCTAAAGGAAGTTGGATTCCACAAATCAAGGCTTCAAACAAGAACAAAGGTGAAGCTTTGTTGATTGCCAATGACTATCGAAGATTCAATTACACGCCCTATGCCTATCGTACGAAAGATTATGGCAAGACCTGGACAAGAATAGTTGATGGAACTGATGTAGAAAGCTATACGCTATCGATTGTTGAAGATTTAGAAAACCCAAACCTTTTGTTTTTAGGTACAGATGACGGATTGTACATTTCTTTCAATGCAGGAAACAAATGGCAAAAATGGACAGAAGGCTATCCAACCGTTTCTACAAAAGACTTGGTCATCCACCCTAGGGAACACGATTTGGTTTTAGGTACTTTTGGCCGTGCAGCATGGGTCCTGGATGATATTCGACCACTTCGTGAATTAGCAATAAATACCAGTGCATTGCAAGAAGAAGTGGCGCTTTTTGATAGTCCTGATGCATACTTGGCGGCCTATCAACAAGGTTCAGGCAGTCGTTTTGGCGGTGATGCTTTGTACAATGGCGAGAATCGAAAAAGAGGCGCAATGATTACCTATTATCTCAAAGAAGGTAAAAAAGACCTTGACAAGGCGAAAAAGAATAAAAAAGAAGAAGGGTCAGCTGATGATTCCAAAGAAAAAGAGGAACGCAGCGGCGTTCAGAAAAAAGATTCCGTTCAGTTTGATTTTTATGATGGAGATCGTTTGATCAGAACGTTGAAATATAAAACACCGGAGAAGAAAGGGTTCCATAGGGTTTATTGGGGTTTGAATGAAAAAGGACCTGACCGACCTTCGCGAAAAATAAGCAAAAGCAAAAGAGAACGGGGGGGAACAACGGTAAAACCAGGAACTTATAAAGTGAAAGTGAGCTTTGGTGAAACTACCGACTCTACTATGATTACCGTGAAAACAGACCCACGTTTAGACGTATCCACGGCAGGTATCAATGAGGTGTACGAAAATAGAAAGCAGTTGGAAGGTTATGCCCAAACCGCGGCCGATGCCGTAAAGCAATTGGTGGAAAGTAAAAATCTGGCCAACAAATTCGCAAAAGAACTTAAGGAGCTTGATGAGAAAAAATACAAAGATCAAATCAAAGCTTCTAAAGACATCGTCAAACAAATCGACTCGGTCGTTGCCCTTTACATTGGAAAAGAAGATAAGCGACAAGGTATCACCAGAAATCCTGAAATAACGGTGATGCAACGCATCGGTACCGCGACTAGATATGTTGCCACACGTAAAACTGGGATTACAAACACCGAAAGAAACTTAATTCAATTTGCTGAAGATCAATTAAAATCAGCTGTGGAAAAAACAAATACTTTCTTCAATCAAAATTGGAATCCATACCGAGTGGCTATTGAAGGGCTTGATTTATCGCCATTCAAGGAAACCGAAACCTTCAAGTTGGAGGATTAATGAAAAAGCTGTTATTATGTTTACTTCTAACCGCCGTATGCGCCTTTGGGCAGCAACCCGGCGAGGATGAGTTTGGCATTTGGTACATGTATTTCGGAATGAACAGGGTCTCAGAACGCTGGAGTATTCATACTGAAGCCCAGTTTCGATATTTTGAAAACTCGAGTAATTTTAATCAGCTGTTATTAAGAACCGGTGGCAATTATCATATCAATTCAAACTCCATCGCCACATTGGGTTATGCGTTTATCGAAACAGATGGTAGCTTCGATGCCATTCCTGGGGAAGAAAATTCCAAAGAGAATCGAATCTTTCAGCAGTTTATTTTGAAAAATAAGGTTTGGGAATTCGCTTTCGAACACCGCTACCGACTGGAGCAACGTTTTATTGATTTTGGAGACCGCAATGACACACAACACCGTGCGCGATATCGACTGCAACTGACCTTACCACTGACCAATACCTTTTTCTTAAACTTCTATGACGAGATTTTCATTAATCTCCAAGACAATCTTTTTGGTCAAAATCGGCTTTATTTTGCTGGTGGTGTGCATATTTCTGAAAATAGTAGCCTTCAATTGGGGTATTTGCGAAATCAGTTCAGCAGTGCCGTCTTTGACCGATGGCA
>CAYNUM010000514.1:0-2394 GCA_964400025.1 uncultured Croceivirga sp. | reverse complement strand
ATACGACTGAAAACCAAAGGCGGTTTTATAAAAATGTGCTGCCTGTTTTGAATTGCCGACATACAATTCCACATAATCAGTACCATTGATAGGCATGAAATCTTTCACTTCTTGCTCTCGAGTTAAAGTTGATGTTTTCATGATATATATGTTTAAAAATATATTATTGTTGTTTGTGCAACAAAAATAATAATTAATTTTGATGCAGGAACAACAGTTTTGTAAAAAAAGAGACAATATTGTTAAATCAAATTGATAAGATACAGGGAATAGGGCTGCATTTGGATTTGGTGTTGCGCAAAATTCAAGAGGCTTACTTAAGGGCTTTTTCTACGCTGGGCATTGTTATGACCATTGAACAGTGGGTCATTTTACATCAGGTATATGAATTGGGAGAAAATGCATCGCAGCGCGATATAGTACAATCAAACTTTCGGAACCGGGCTACAATCTCACGTGTTATCGGTGGATTGGAGCGTAAGGGTTGGTTGCGAAAGACACGATTTGAAGGGGACCAAAAACGTTTTAAACTAGAACTGACCCCTGAAGGTAAATCAGTTATCAGTATGGTACTACCAGAGGCCAAAAGACTACGCAACAGTGCAGTTGACAACTTAAATGCAGATGAGTTTGCCTCTTTCTTACGGGTGTTGGAGAAAATAGGGGAGAATTATTCCTGATGCATAGATTCAACTACCTCACTTCTTTTATATCCCAGGCGATGGGCCACTGCTTCTATTTTATTGAGTGCTAAATCTGTTATAGGAGCTTTATAGATTTTCCAACTAGTATCAATATCATTTTTAACTCGATATCCAATTGTTGCGCCTTCTGTAGAACAGGAAATTTCCAATTGATTGTCTACAATCTTCAGTTCAGGGTTCGCCGTTGTGGGCTGTGTTCCATTTGGCCAAAATGAATTGACCAGCTCACTTTCTGGCACTAGGCCAGTATCATTGATTTCTTGAATCCATTGGTTGCATGCTTTTCGTAACCTGAGTAAATCATCTTTATAGTCTGGGCTGTCTGCTAAATTTTCTAATTCGTCAGGGTCATTGGTAATATCGTATAGTTCCTCTATGGATTTTGGTGTCTTAAACCACAGTGCTTGTTGTGGAGTCAATTCTTTTTCTTCTCTCAGACGCAATAGCTCCTGCATGATGGGCATGTTCTTTCGATAGGCCACATCTAAGTATACCGGTTTTTCAGGTTCGTAATTCTTTATGTACTTGAACCGTTTGTCCCTCACAGAACGAATTCGGTCGGTAAACTTGTCAAATCGGTCGGCAGCCCCAAAAATATACTGGGGTTCTTCTTCCCGTGGGTATTCCCCTAAAAAAGCAGTGCCCTGCATATGCTCTGGAGGCTTTAACCCAAAAAGGGATAAGGTTGTGGGCGCTAAATCGATAAAACTAATCATGCGATTATCCCGTTGTCCAGCAAACTGCCCATTAGGAAATCGAATAATCAATGGCACCTTTGTTCCACTATCGTACAGTACTCTTTTTTGTCGTGGAAGTGGCCCTCCGTGGTCGGTGTACCAAACAACAATGGTGCTGTCCAATAATCCGTCTTCTTTTAGTTCATTAAGAATTTCGCCGGTACGATGGTCCATTTCCAAAATATTGGAATACATTCTTCTTACATCATTTTTACCCATTTCTGTATCCGGTAGATAGGGCGGAACGGGAACATCTAAGTCCTGCATGACCCATAGGGAATCCTGGGCTTTTGCCCATATACGTGATTCATGGGTCACCCCAATATTGAATACTGAAAAAAAGGGGGTGTTTTTAGGACGATTTCGCCAATGTGCTTTACTACTGCTTTCATCCCAGGCGGTCATTGTTTTAATGAACTGGTAATCTTCTTTTGCATTATTGGAGCAATAATAGCCTGCTGTTCGAAGATATTCAGTGAACATTTTTATTTCGCTAGGTGGTACTGCCTCATACGGTATGTTTTCCTCAGGTAGCGATTTATACCCTTTGACGATATGTTCGGGTAGGTTTTCCAGCATCCATGGTCCGGTTCGCATATGACTGGCCCCAATACTGTTGGCATACATTCCTGTTATTATAGATGCTCTAGCAGGAGAACAAACCGGGTGGGGACTGAAAAAATTATCGTAGCAAACACCTTCTTTGGCCAGCCTATCCAGTGAAGGAGTAACTATGGTGCTGTCACCATAAGCAGGAATGGTGGGGCTCATATCCTCAGCGACAATCCACAAAATATTTGCCTTGAAATTTAAAGTAGGGTTGATATCATTCTGAATATTTCTAGGTTCAGGAGATTCTTTCTCAGAACAAGCGATGATTAGAATGAATAGTAGGGGTATAATCCAACGCAAGTTCATGTGTTAAAGATTTAAAATACGAAGGTTGATAAAAC
>CAYNUM010000513.1:0-2407 GCA_964400025.1 uncultured Croceivirga sp. | reverse complement strand
GGCATTTTCTATGGTCCCCCTTTTACTAGAAGCATTTGGCGCACCAATGCCACACCCCAAAATATTGGGTTCAAAATCCAAGGCATCGATAAGGGAATCAACCGTACTCTTAATTTTGCTTTGGTAATTGTCTAGTTCGGGATATTCTTTCGTTCTGAAAAAAGTCTTCTCCAAACAATTTCCTTCACGGTCGACCAATCCGATTTTGGTCTTGGTTCCCCCTATATCTATTCCTACTACTAGGTTCATTTGCATAAGATTTCTTTAAAGATAATCTATCCGCAGTTTTTTCTATAATTTTAGAAGATTCCATTTAAGGAAAATTCAATGTATTTTTTAGGAATAGATTTAGGTAGTTCTTCAGTCAAAATTGCACTCGTTGAGAAAGACTCGGGAAAACCCGTGGGGGTCGTTCAAGAACCTGAAGAAGAACTGTCGATACTTGCATTAAAAAAAGGATGGGCCGAACAAGACCCGAACGACTGGTGGCAACATGTTTGCCAAGGCATCAAGAAGTTACTGCACAAATTCAACGTGAATGCTGAAAGGATTCAGGGCATTGGTATCGCCTATCAAATGCATGGTTTGGTGCTTATAGACAAAAATGGCGATACACTTCGAAACTCCATAATCTGGTGTGATAGTCGCGCTGTCGAAATCGGCAACAAGGCCTATGACGATTTAGGTGCTGATTTTTGTGACCGGCAATTATTGAATTCCCCAGGAAATTTCACTGCTTCAAAACTACGCTGGGTCAAAGAGAATGAGCCTGAGTTGTACTCTGAAGTTTATAAGTTTATGCTGCCAGGAGATTATTTGGCTTTCAAATTTTCAGGGGACGCGACAACTACACTGTCCGGACTGTCAGAAGGTGTTTTCTGGAATTTTCACAAAGACACCATCGCTAAAAGCCTACTGGAAGCTTATGATATTGATGCGGACATGATTCCAGAAATGGTCAACACGTTCTCTGTACAATCCCAAGTATCAAAAAAAGGTGCTGAGGAATCAGGCCTCTTGGCAGGAACTCCAATTTTATACCGCGCAGGCGACCAACCCAACAATGCACTCTCCTTAAATGTGTTTCATCCCGGCGAGGTGGCTGCAACAGCGGGTACCTCAGGAGTAATGTATGCCGTGACCGATAACCTTTCCGCAAAAGAATGTGCTCGCGTCAACAATTTTGCCCATGTCAACTACCAACAAGGTTCCATCAAGAATATTGGAAAATTACTGTGTATCAATGGGGCCGGAATACAATATCGATGGCTAAAAGACAATTTGGCCGTTTCCTCTTATGATGAGATGAATCAATTGGCTTCAGAAGTATCGATAGGTGCCGATGGAGTTCACCTGATTCCCTTCGGCAACGGGGCCGAACGCATACTTCGAAACAAAGAAATAGGAACGCAAATTCTTAACCTCAACTTAAACCGACACAGTAAGGCCCATTTGTGCCGGGCCGCATTGGAAGGAATTGCTTTTTCGTTCCTATATGGATTTGAGATTATGCAGGCCGACGGCATACAACCTTCGGTGATACGAGCTGGTAACGACAATCTATTTCGTTCTAAAATTTTTGGGGAAACTATCGCTACCTTAATCCAACGAGACATTGAAATATACAATACCACTGGTGCAATTGGGGCAGCGCGAGCTTGCATACTCAAAGATGGTAATTACGATAGTTTTTCTTCTTATATGAAGAACGATTACATCGCAACATTTGAACCAATAAAGAATCAAACACCTTACGAAAAGGCATATCACTACTGGAAAAACGAACTGGAGCACATCCTAAATAAATAAATCAAATGGCATTACTTGGAGACACCGAATATTTTAAGAGAATAGGAGAAATAAAATTCGAAGGAAGGGAATCTGACAATCCCTTGGCCTTTAAATTTTACAATCCGGAACAAATGGTTGCTGGCAAAACCATGCGAGAGCATTTTAGATTTGCCATGGCCTACTGGCATACCCTATGTGGCACGGGTGGTGATCCCTTTGGTCCTGGCACCAAAAATTTTCCTTGGTCTACCGCTGCTGACCCATTGACAGCAGCCAAGGAAAAAGCAGATGCTGCATTTGAATTTATCACCAAAATGGGATTTGACTATTTCTGCTTTCACGATTTTGATTTGGTCGATGAGGCCGATACCCTTGCCGAGTCTGAGAAGCGCATCATACAAACGGTAGCTTATATCAAAGAAAAAATGAAAGCCTCAGGCACCAAATTGCTTTGGGGTACGGCAAACTTATTTTCCAATCCGAGGTATATGAATGGTGCAGCTTCCAACCCTAATTTTGATGTGGTGGCGAGGGCAGGTGCGCAATTGAAAATTGCGATTGATGCCACCTTGGAACTTAAGGGAGAGAACTACGTTTTTTGGGGAGGTCGTGAAGG
>CAYNUM010000512.1:0-2410 GCA_964400025.1 uncultured Croceivirga sp. | reverse complement strand
TGGGGAACATGACCACGACCACGAAGGTGAGGCGCACCATCACGACGACGACCACGACCATGACCACGCTCATGATGATGAGGAAAAGGAAATTACGTCCTTATTGGTAAAATTCAAAAGTCCTTTAGGGTTGGTGCAATTACCTCGGTTTATAAACGAGAACACAAATATGCAAGCGGCCTTACCAGGTTTCGAAATTCAATTCCTTATGGGATTGTTCGGTTCTGGGGTAAAGACCTTAAACGGCATTGCCATTGCCATTTTGTTGGTTTCAGGTTTTAGTATTTTCATTAGTCTGTTAAAGACAATTAGAGAACGACGGCAAGAATTGGCCTTATTGCGTACCTATGGCCTTGGAACCAAGAAACTACTCTATTTGGTCTTGTTTGAAGGCCTTTTCTTGGCCTTTATTGGATTTGTTTTGGGATGGTTGTTAGGTAGATTGGCCCTTGTTTTGGCCTCAAAATATATCGAAGAAGGTTATGGTTACAGTTTACAAATAAATGGCCCAGATTTTGTAGAGCTACTCTTGTTGGGCGTCACTTTGCTTATTGCTATTATCGCAGTATTTTTGGCTTCCACATCGATATTTAAATTAAATATCTCAAAAGTATTAAGTGATGTATAAGTGGTTGTTAGCGAGTTTGGTATTTTTTATAGCTCAAAGCGCATTTGCGCAACCCAAGTTGACTTGGGATGATTTGGCTGATGTAGAGTTTAAGCCAGAGTATAATAAGAAATATGATGTTCATTTTCTGATGCCAACCTTCGGCGAAAAAATTAAGAATTATAACGGAAAGGAAATTAAGCTCATCGGTTATTTCTTGGATATATCAGGCACTGGAGAGGTTTTTCTGATTTCAGCTAATCCTATGGCGACCTGTTTCTTTTGTGGGGGCGCCGGGCCCGAAAGTATTGTAGAAGTAAATTTTGAAGAGAAACCACCGTTTAAAACTGATCAGGTAGTTGAAGTCACTGGTACTTTAACACTGAATAGGGATGACGTGGATCATTGTAATTATATTTTGAATATTGCTTCTGGACAGTTGATTAATTGATATGAAGTCGACACTGACCATAATTTTCGTTATGTTTTCGGCACAATGTTTTGGTCAAGCCCCTTTAGACTGGTCTGATTTTGAGCAGGGCATTACGTGGAAAGAAGGTGTACAAGAATCTACTTACCCTGGTTTTTTGGAAGCTGATTTTTCGGAAAAACTTAGCAATTTAGAGGGTAAAGAGGTTTCTTTAATTGGATTTCTCTTGGTATTGGATGGAAAGCAGTCCGTTTTTATGTTATCAAAAAACCCGATGGCCAGTTGTTTCTTTTGTGGGAATGGCGGGCCTGAAACAATCTCTGAACTCTCTTTTGAAGAAAAGACTTCTTTTCAAATGGATGATTTGATTTCGGTTACGGGCATACTTCGTTTGAATCGTAGAGATCCGACCCGATGTTATTACTTAATTGAAAATGCAAAGGCCTTTACCCTATAAGAGCAGTTTATGAATATTGAAAACACACATCGGCTTTTAAAAGAGGGTAGATTAAAAAAAACCAAACTTCGACTGGCCCTCCTAAAATGCTTTATGGATTGTCATTCCGCACAGTCATACACTGACATAAAAAATAAATTGGGCCAAGAGGTGGATAAATCCACGCTATATCGCAACTTGTCGGCTTTTGAAGAGGCAGGTTTAATACATCGTATCAATGACCATACGGGAATCTCAAAGTACGCGTTTGGCAATGTTAAAGATCCACATCATAATCATGCTCATTTTGTCTGTGAATCTTGTAATACGGTGTATTGTATGGATGACATTCAAATCGAAGAATTGAATGTACCACAAGGTTTCAAAGCAAAATCAGTTCAGACAATCCTAAGAGGTACTTGTTCAGATTGCTAGCACTTATTGCCAGAAACCATTTTCAAGCATTGAAATAAGTGACGTTCCGGCTGCAGCTCCTGAAATAAAAAGATTCCACTCTCGATGCTTGACTTTCAGGATATTGAGAAAGATAAATGCAATCCCCACAATAAAAAGAACAATCAATAACTGTCCTAATTCGATACCGACATTGAATCCAAGTAAGGGTATGAATATATCTGAAGGATCCATAATCAAGGCTTTGAAGTAGTTTGAAAAGTCCATGCCGTGTATCATTCCAAAGAACAAGGCCATCGCGTAATTCCTTTTCATTTTAAGGCTTTTTACAGCGATGTCTTTTCCAATAACGTTGTGTAGGGCAGTCAATAGTATGGTTAGGGGAATCAAAAACTTGATGATTTTGGAAGGAATCGAAATGACATCCAATGACACCAATACCAAGGTCAATGTGTGACCAATGGTGAATGCGGTGACCAAAATGAGGATTTTTTTCCATTCTTCCATGCGGTAGATTGCACAG
>CAYNUM010000511.1:0-2411 GCA_964400025.1 uncultured Croceivirga sp. | reverse complement strand
ATCAGGTCTTCTTGGTGAACGTCAGGACCAAAATAACGTACTTTAGGGCCCATATCCCTGTGTGTCAATTTAAACCAAGCACGAGCAAAGGCATCTGAAAAGCCCTCAAAATCGTTTTTGAATTTTAATGAAATCTCCTTGTAAATGGGATCAACACGCATGGCCATATCAGCATCGGTCATTATAGGCGTGGTTTTCGTGGTCATATCTTCCACATCAACAGGCATATCTTCCTCAGCGATGTCAACAGGTTGCCATTGATGTGCGCCCGCGGGACTCTTCTTCAGCTCCCATTCATGGTTAAATAGCATTTCGAAATACCCATTGTCCCATTTTGTCGGATTCGTTGTCCAAGCACCTTCAAGACCACTGGTCACGGCTGTGCGCCCTTTACCATCGGTTGGGCTCGTCCAACCAAAACCTTGTTCCTCGATTGGTGCCGCTTCGGGCTCTGGACCTAATGCTCCTGCATCACCATTCCCGTGGGCTTTACCAACGGTATGACCACCAGCGGTCAGTGCTACTGTTTCTTCATCGTTCATCGCCATTCTTGCAAAAGTTTCGCGAATATGATGAGCCGTCTTAGCAGGATCAGGATTACCATTTACCCCTTCAGGATTCACATAAATCAATC
This sequence comes from uncultured Croceivirga sp., assembly GCA_964400025.1. Classification (GTDB taxonomy): domain Bacteria; phylum Bacteroidota; class Bacteroidia; order Flavobacteriales; family Flavobacteriaceae; genus Croceivirga. Next base: position 1,777 of record CAYNUM010000511.1, on the reverse strand, counting down.
CCATGTGAACAGCAGCCAATGGGTTCTCTAGAGTCGAGGCATCTTCTAAATCCTCATAACGGTTTTCGCTAGGTGCCAACCACTCTTGCTCAGAACCCCAATACGTATCTCGTTCAGGATGCCAGATATCAGCGCGGCCAAACCCGAAACCAAAGGTCTTTAACCCCATGCTCTCGTAGGCAATATTACCTGCCAAAATCAAAAGATCGGCCCAGCTCACTTTGTTTCCATACTTCTTTTTGATAGGCCATAACAAACGTCTTGCCTTATCTAAACTAGCATTGTCGGGCCATGAGTTTAAGGGCGCGAAACGCTGGTTACCGGTACCACCGCCACCACGACCGTCGGTATTTCGGTAGGAACCTGCAGCGTGCCATGCCATTCTGATGAACAATCCACCGTAGTGGCCCCAATCAGCTGGCCACCAATCTTGGCTATCGGTCATTAAATCGTGAAGGTCTTTTTTAAGGCCTTCTACATCCAATTTTTTCAATTCCTCATGATAATCAAAATCTTCACCTAAGGGGTTGGTCTTGCTATCATGTTGGTGAAGAATGTCTAGGTTCAAAGTGTTGGGCCACCAGCCAGTGACGCTTCTTTGCTCAATGGTGGTGTTGGCGCCATTTAAAAAAGGACATTGGCTAGGGTCACCACTGCCGTTGTGAGAATGATCCATATTAATAGTGTTTTTTAGATTTTTTTCCAGCTTAAAAGTAGTACTATCAGATATAAAAATAAGGAGCCAGTAATCTAATTGCGTTATGCCTATATTAAGGTTGTCTATGAAAATAGAGAAGCCCGATTGGTTTTGGTTATTTTAGTTCTGAATAGAAAAAATATATAGACCACGATTTATATTCTTATGTTGTGTGTAATGTTGCCTAAACAAAATGGAAATTCTTTTTCAGAATAAAAAGAGCATCGATAAATCGGACATCCCCGTTCAATTTGGACTTGTTTTTCTATTCCTTTTGGGTGGCTACCTGCTCTCAAGAATCAGGTACATCAATAAAGAAGTCAGTGCAACCACTTATTGGATTATGGGCATTGGACTATTTTTCCTTTTCACTTATTTAATTTTCTCAGCGAAAACTGTCAAATCAATTCATAAGGACTCGGGTACGGGAAAACTTAAGTTTGTTATTCAGAGACAGCTCAGGAAGGATTTAATAAAGGAATTGAGAATTTCAAATCTAAAAACCGACTTGAAAAAAGAGGTCACCCGAGGTGGCGCAAAATATATCTTAAAGCTTTCGGACGGAAATAATAGTTTGAAAATTAAAACCAGTCAAAAAGGTATCACCAAGAAGGACTTGGATAATCTCCTCGAAAAAATAGAAAACACTACGTACAAGAGGGGCTATAATTTATAGCTCCAATTCGTTAACTTCAAACTTATAAACCATCAAGGGCTGGATTTGCCACGGTTAGAAATGCTCCGCATTTCTGCGGTGTTGTTCTTCATTTTAAAAAATTGACCAAATGGACGAGATTATCCTACTTATTCTTTTCCTTCTTCTAATTATTCTAATCATAGGAATACCAATCGGGATTTCCATTTTGATTGACCGATATATCAAAAGAAAAAAGTATAATTCGAAATGGAGATTAGTGTCTTTAATTCCAATAATTCTATTTGGCTACTGGATTTACATTTCTTTTTATCCTGGAGACGACTTTTATGAAAAGGACTTTAAGCAAGTCACGGGAATAGAATTGCCTAACTCTGCCAAAATTAAATTCAGGACCCACTCGCGCGCAACTTTTTTTTAAGGTC
>CAYNUM010000510.1:0-2412 GCA_964400025.1 uncultured Croceivirga sp. | reverse complement strand
AATCCCCCATAATATATCCCCCTTTGGTAAATACGCCATCTTCAATAGGACTTTTATAGACCCCTCCTGGGGTTAAAAAAGAAGTTTCTGCCAATTCCCCGGAAAGCAATTGCTCAACGTCCTCGCCGTCGTTTCCGGCAATACGTTCCCTATCCGAACTAAGCGGTAATGGCAAAAAGAACTGGGCATTGTCATTAATGTATTGGGCGTGTAAGGTAAATGTGCCTTTTTCAAAACGTTTTTTAATGTTTCCCCTAAACTGGACACCTCTGGTGGTAAGTCCTGTTTCTATGGGGCCATCATCTTTGCGTACAAAGCCGGTGAAGGCATAGAAGGTATTGGAATCTTCACCTCCCAATCTTCCACCAGTGTAAAAATCAGTCTGTAACCTTCCCCTGCTTCCCCATTCCACATTAATAACATTTCCCGGATTGGTATCTCCAGTTTTACTGGTGTAATTGATAAGGCCGGCGACGGAACCCGCACCGTAAAGTACAGCAGCACCACCACGAACAAATTCCACGCCTTTAAACCCAATATCAGGTCTTGCGTAAACGTCATGTGCCGATGAGTTAAGACCAAACGTACTCATTAAAGGCATTCCGTCATACTGCAACGGGTTAAATACGTATTGCCCGCCTGAAGGAAGACCCCTTACGAATAGGTTGGTCGCAGTTTCACCACCACCACCTTCTGCGGTGATACCAGGAACATCCCTTAAAATATCTGCCTGGCTATTCGCCGAAAGCTTGGTGATTTCTGCAATCTTTTTCGAACTAATTGAAAGTGGTGCCTGTTTCTGCGACCTGAACGTCGTCGATGCAGAAATGACAACCTCATCCAATTGCTGTCCGCTTTCTATTAGAACAACGTCTAAAGTTACAGGACTTCCATTAAGTTCAACCGTCTGTTCATCAGTGGTAAAACCTATAAACGAAAAACGAATGGTTTGGGTACCGGTAAGGTTAGTGCTTAGTACAAAGTTACCGTCAAAATCAGTAGTGGTACCCTCAGTGGTACCTGCGATGATTACATTAGTTCCAAGAATGGGCACGCCGGCCTCGTCCTTGACTGAACCTGAAATCTCGGTCTGGGCCAGTGTGCTTCCTATGGAAAACAATGCCACAATTGCAAAAACAAATTTTTTCATAATACTTGAGAATAGTGAAACAAAAAACGAGTTAGTTTTAACGAATCGGTTAATTTTGAGGTGAATTTATATTAGTTATTCAATCATTATTCGAAAAAATTGCGAAAAACTTATGCAAACGATTGCGAAAACGTTTGCAATGTTTAGGAATAATCTTATTTTGGATAGTAGAAATTGATATCTGTGAACAATAGAAAAGAAAATGTCACTTTGAAGGGGCTAGCTCAAGAGTTAGAACTTTCTGTTTCAACTGTTTCTAGAGCACTGAACAATCATCCGGATATTAGTGCCGATACCAAAAGGCGGGTTCAAGATTTAGCCAAAGAACTAAATTATGTTCCCAATCTATTTGCCAAAGGGTTTAGAACACACCATACCCATATTTTGGGAGTTATTGTTCCCAATGTTTCCCATTATTTCACCACAACCGTCTTAAAGGGAATTTTAGATGAGGGAGAAAAACTGGGGTATCGTATTATTATTTGTGAATCAAAAAATGATGAAAAGAAACAAGCTGATATGCTTCAAACCATTTTGCAATTCGGGGCAGAGGGCATCTTAATGGCATTGGCCCGGAAGACAACATCAATAAATGATATTTTGAAAACCATGCAGCGTATTCCAATTGTATTGTTTGACAAGGTTTCCGATAAAATTCCATGTACGCAGATTGTGATTGATGAAGAAGAGGCCGCCTACAGTGCAGTGGAACATTTAATAAATACCGGAAAACGAAGAATCGCAATAATTAAGGAGACTGAGAATTCCTATAACTCTGAAAAAAGATTTTCCGGATATCTTAAGGCCCTAAGGGATTATGACCTACCCATCGACGAGAAAATAATTTTGAGTACAGAAGATATCTCATTGGAAAAGGGCAGGGCCATGGCAAATCTATTGTTAAGTCTTCGGAAACGACCAGATGCCGTTTTTGCAATTACCGATAGTGCAGCCATTGGTGTGATCAAAGCATTGAATAAGTTTAAGGTGAAGATTCCTGAAGAGATTGCAGTGGTTGGGTTCAGTAATTCGGCATATGCCACAATTATTAACCCATCATTGTCGACTGTAGATCAACCGGGAGAAAAAATTGGACGCACTGCATTGCAATATCTCATTGAAGAAATCGAAAACCCTAATCAAGATTTGGCTACCAAGACTGTGGAAATAAAGACTAATCTCATTATTAGGGATTCCTCATTTAAATAGAAATCCCACCATTTCGGTGGGATTATTTGTTATTTCACTTCTTGCATTTGGCG
>CAYNUM010000509.1:0-2413 GCA_964400025.1 uncultured Croceivirga sp. | reverse complement strand
AATCTTTAGAAGCTACAATACCGGATACAGATTATGTAAATGAAACGCTTAGGAAAGCGCTTAACAAGATTTCAAAACTCAACTCTATACCGAAATTGCTCCAAAAACTATGGTAGGTTCAGTAACCTGGGCAATCGCAATACGGCACCAACAATTGTTTGGAACTGTGAACCTAGGCTATTTCTGCTTCGGTCGAAACACCTTCATCTCTTCATAATTAGTCTCAATGAATGGTCCGTTAATGAGGTCAATACAATAGGGTATAGCCGGAAAAACAACCTCTAGACACTCCTTAATTGATTTTGGTTTCCCCGGTAAATTCACTATCAACGATTTACCTCGAATTCCAGCAGTTTGACGAGATAGTATGGCCGTGGGTACATACTGTAAACTTGTTTGTCGCATCAATTCGCCAAAGCCCGGAAGCATTTTTTCGCAAACCGCTTCAGTGGCTTCTGGGGTGACGTCTCGAACCGCTGGTCCTGTACCTCCGGTGGTCACAATCAGACAACATTCTTGCTCATCGGCCATTTGAATCATCGCCGCTTCCAACTGATCCTGCTCATCAGGAATAACAGCGTACTCGGCCTCCCATTCACTGGTCAGCCATAAGTTCATGAGCCTTTTAACTTCTTTACCAGGTAGGTCTTCGTATTCTCCCCGACTGGCGCGGTCTGACACGTTGATGATTCCGATTTTTATTTTTTTCAATGATAATTGTGTTTGGGTTCAAATCAGCCTTAGAGACAGAGGTGTCAAAATTAAACAACTAAAGAGATTTGTTGGGCCTGTTTTTTTTTAAGGTCAGTATTTTACTCAAAATTAAATATTGTTAAATTATCCAGTGAGTCTTTAACACAAACAAGATTTAAAAAAAGACAAAAATAGATTGCACTTTATTATAACAGAAAGATTGGTAACTTTCATTAACACTTTATTTGAAAAGTGAATAATCTACATGGAATTTGAGCGACAAGTTTTATTCTTATTTAGCACCTTGGGTGCGGTAAATGGATTCTTTTTTGGTTTCTACTTTCTATGGCATGGAACCAAAAAAAAGTCTAATTATTTTCTCGGGGCCCTAATTTTGGTTTTGAGTATTAGAATTCTGAAGTCGGCCTTCTTCTATTTCAATCCTGACTTGTCGCAATGGTTTATTCAACTCGGAATTTCGGCCTGTTTGTTCATTGGGCCTTGTCTTTATCTCTACTCAAGGGAAGAGATCAGTAGCGCAAAGAAGCTTTCTAACAAATGGGTTCTTCATTTGCTTCCCATAATTATAGCAACTGTTGCTGTCTGGTTCTTGCTCCCCTACTATGACAATAGAGTGCTTTGGTCTAAATACCTAATTCGTGTCATCTACGTTCAATGGCTCCTGTATATAGTTGTTTCTTTTAGAGTTCAATGGCCATCGATTAAAAAAGTATTTCAAAGAAAGAAACTGGATGATGTTGAAATATGGGGACTAAATATTCTCTTTGGAATCGCTTTGATTTGGTTGGCACACGCCACAAGCCCTTATACTTCATATATCGTTGGAGCACTCTCATTTTCTTTTATTTTTTATTTAATTCTTTTAACCTGGTTGTTTAGAAGAAAGGGAAAATCAGTACTGAAAAGTTGGGAACCCAAATACGCCAATAAAAAAATTGACACTTCTGATCAAAAGACAATTTCAGAAGCATTGAGCGAGCTCATGATAGAAAAAAAATACTATACAAACCCTAATCTAAAACTCAGTGATGTCGCCGAAGAAATTGGCATATCGCCTCATCTTCTTTCCCAATACTTAAACGATAACTTAGGGAAAGGATTTCCGCGTTTTCTCAATGAGTACCGTATCAAAGCAGTAGAAACTATGATGCGCTCCAACAAAAATTTTTCTTTAGAGGGAATAGGAAAAGAATGTGGTTTCAAATCAAATTCGACCTTCTACAATGCTTTCAAAGACATTAAAGGTGTCACCCCGGCCAAGTACAAGCGACAACTCAATTAATCTTTTCCAGATTTATAAAATTGTATTTTTTTAGGTAATTCTAATACATTCCGTCCGTGACTACCTATATAATATTGTGGCTCGATTGAAAATTTATAGCATTCTAGTCATGAAAACACATTTCATTTTTTTAGCAACTTTATTCGTTTGCACAACCGCCTTTTCACAAGACACAGACAAACATCTTGTAGAAAGAACATTATCCTACTATTTGGATGGTGGCACAAATAATGACTTCAACACTCTAAAAAAAGCTTTCCATCCAAATGCCTCAATGAAATTCATCAGTCAAGGGGAATACAAAGAAGTGAACGCATTGGAATTTTTTGAAAGAGGTATGAAATCTGGAACCAGGCAAGACAGAAAAACCATCATTCTAACAATCGATATCAATGGTATGGTCGCCCAGGCTAAACT
>CAYNUM010000508.1:0-2414 GCA_964400025.1 uncultured Croceivirga sp. | reverse complement strand
GGCTTTTTCAAGAATGGTGGGTAAGGCCATTGAAGCAGCCATTCCTTGCGAACGCGTTGGCTTGACCGTTATTGGCCTTGAAGTGCCACACGTGCACGTGCATTTAATTCCATTGCACTCTATGGCCAGTGCTACCTTTCAAAATAAAGTTAAGTTGTCTAAAGAGGAATTTGAAGATATCGCATCCCGAATCCGTAAAATGCTTTAGGGTATTCCTTCCAAATAGAAATAAACACCTGTTGCCATAAGGGCGAGAACTACAAGTGTCAAGATGTAGAAAAAAGTAGTAAACCTGACCGATGGTTTGTCGGGCGAAACCAATTTATTGAAATATTCAAAAACCCTATCAATATCTGGGGTCCAGTCAACAGGATATATCTTTGAATTGCATTTTTTACAACTGATTTCGTGGGTCACTTCACGGGTAGTGCGATGGAAAAAAGCATTAAACGTATGTTTTTGATAAAAGGTCAGCAACAATTCCTGATTGTAACATTCGGGGCAGTTATTGGTAATTTCTGCAGTTTTGATTACGATTTTCTTCTCTTTTGCCATGACCTAGGTAGTTCGCAATGAAATTTGCATGATGGTACCTTCCTTACTTGAAGTGAGTACTTTGATCTTACCTTTATGATACTCCTCAATGATTCTTTTAACAAGTGAGAGCCCAAGGCCCCAACCTCTTTTTTTCGAGGTTACCCCTGGGTTAAAGATGTTCTGAAAATCACTTTTGGCGATACCGTGCCCTGTATCTGAAATCAATATATGTACTTGATTACCCACTTTTTCGATTTGTATGGCAATATTGCCCTTGCCCTTCATCGCATCAATACCATTCTTAACCAAATTTTCGATACTCCAATTGTATAAAGGTGGGTTTAGTGGAACTGAGAGCGTATCAATTTGCGAGGTAAACGAAAAATGAATCAATTTTGAGCTACGCTTTTTTAAATACTCAAAAGCTTTTTTCGTCTCAAGTACAATATCATGCACCTCGAGATCAGGTATTGAACCAACCTTTGAAAAACGCTCGGTTATGGTTTTTAAGCGGTCAATATCCTTTTCAATCTCTTTGGTGATTTCAGGACTTATGTTTTCATCTTTCAGTAGTTCGTTCCAACCCAACAATGAAGTGAGTGGAGTGCCAATTTGATGAGCGGTTTCTTTTGCCATGCCGGCCCAAAGCTTGTTTTGTTCTGAAGCTTTATTCGTCTTAAAGAAAAAAACGATTACCGTGCCAAAAAGACAAATGATCAGTAACAATGCAATAGGATAAAACTTCAGTTTGTTCAGCACTTCAGAATTACCGTAGTAAAGGGTTTGTAACAAATCACCACCTTGACTGATTCTAATGGGCTGGTTTTCGCGCGAAAACTTTTTTATCAGGGCCTGTACCTTCACTGAATCTTGAGCTACCTCTTCAGCAATATTGTGGGTTTTTATTGAACCTTCTTCATTGACCAATATCATAGGGGTAGAGGTGTTGTTACCCATTATAATCAAAGGAAGATTACCAAGTTCTTGGTCAATTGGTGACTGCAGCACTTCTAGTTCTGCAGCGGCCCAGTTTTCCATTTTTAAACGCTCTTCTTGTTTGAACTTTTCAAAAAAGCTATTGGTGTTCCAAAGTATGAGACTGACCACTACAAAGGCCGAAATCAAAAGGAAAATGTTGAATACCCGCTGTTTAGGGTTAAATTTCATGCAGAAATATATTGTAAATAAAGATACTGGAAAAAGTGTTCTTTTGTTGAAAAACGATAATAGTACACTATTGTTGCACTGTTCATTTTCGCTATTTTTGAAGACTTAAATGCACACCCATGGAAATTCAAGGAAGGATAAAAATGATTGATGAAACTAAAACCTATGGTAACAATGGTTTTAGAAAACGTGAGCTAGTAGTTACTACTGAAGAGCAATATCCTCAACACATTATGGTTGAGTTTGTTCAAGATAAAACCGACCTTTTGAACAGTTATCAAGTAGGACAATTGGTTAAGGTAAGCATCAACCTAAGAGGCCGTGAATGGGTCAATCCGCAGGGTGAAACAAAATACTTCAATTCAATTCAAGGGTGGCGTATCGAAAACTTGGAAACGGCCAATAACGCACAAGAAATGCCTCCGGTTCCGCCAATGGAAGCTTTTGAACCTGCTGAAGAATTCTCTGAAGAAGACCACGACGACCTTCCTTTTTAATAAATGGGCTTTACCAAGCTCATAGAACATGCTTTTAGGCGTTTTCTACCTTCGCCATTTACTATTGCCGTTGTCTTAACGTTACTCACCTTTGCCCTTGCTTTAGTATTTGGTCAATTTGATAATGATGACAACTCGGTTGTTCGGGTACTCCACTTATGGGAGCAGGGTATTTGGAACAACAGCCTGTTGGTCTTTGGCTATCAAATGATG
>CAYNUM010000507.1:0-2426 GCA_964400025.1 uncultured Croceivirga sp. | reverse complement strand
ACGCGCTTGCTTTTGTGATCTTCCATGCTTCGTCCATGGCTGTCAAAATAGTATTATCCTAGCACAAAAGCGCTAAAACATTGGGCCATTGATGGCCATTGGAAGTAACCATTATGAAGACTTATCAGTTTAAAGGACTTTTACAACAAACCGGTTGGGTTGAGAACTGCTACGTAACCATAGATGAAAAAGGAATCATAACCAATATATCTTCAGAACGACATTCCAAAGCCATTGAAAAAACGAATGCCTTGGCTTTACCAGGTTTTCAGAATGCACATTCACATGCCTTTCAATATGCGATGGCCGGTTTGGCAGAAAAACAAACCTCACAAAGTATAACCGATAATTTTTGGAGCTGGCGCGAGGCCATGTATAGCTTGGCACTAACTGTCAATCCTGACCAAATGGAGGCCATTGCAACCATGCTCTATGCAGAAATGGCGCGTCACGGCTACACCCATGTTGCGGAATTCCACTATTTGCACCACGATAAGAACGGTAAACATTATGCCAATCTTGGAGAAATGGGAAGCCGATTGGTAGCTGCCGCAAAAACTGTGGGAATTGAAATAACCCTTATTCCCATATTTTATCAAAAAGGAGGATTTGGGGAAGCGCCCAATGAAAGCCAGCGACGGTTTATTTCAAAAACCAAAGATGACTATTTACGACTACTTGAAGCCGGTAAGCAAACCTGCACATATTATGAACACGCCTCTCTTGGCATAGGTATTCATTCATTGCGGGCCGTAGAGGCAAAAGATATCATTGAGATTCGCCAATCGGGGCCTCAAGATCTTCCCTTTCATATTCATGTGGCTGAACAACGCAAAGAGATTGAAGATTCCATGGCCTTTTTGAAGCAACGGCCGGTAGAATGGCTTTTAAACAACATCGAACTGACCAATCGTTTTCATTTGGTACATGCCACCCATATCAATTCTTCGGAAATTCAGGGGATTGCCACTCAAAACGCGAACGTTGTTTTGTGCCCAAGCACTGAAGGTAACCTTGGGGATGGACTTTTTCCGTTAGCTGAATTTCAAAGTCAAGAGGGTAATTGGAGCATTGGTACAGATAGCCACATCGGGTTGAACCCATTTGAAGAATTACGTCTTTTAGATTATGGGCAACGCCTCAAGACTCATCAACGAAATACCTTTCAAAATAGCTCTTTCAATGATAGTGGGGGTTTTGCGATGAATATGTGGATTCAATCTGGCAGAAAGGCAATGGGCAACTACGCAACTGAATTTTTCAAGGTAGGTCAACCACTCAATGTTTGCCTTGTTGATGCCTCCTCACCGCTACTTGCCAGCACATCGTTCGAAAATCTGACCTCTACTTTGGTCTATTCATCCGATAGCTCGATGCAGCAAGGAACAATGGTTTTTGGCAAAAGGTGTTTGGACCCAGACAAATACAGTAGGATATCTGAGCAATTTTCAAAAACTATCGCGGAATTAAAAAATAGGTAGTGCCCTAAACGAAAAAAAGCCTCCCACATAGGAAAGCCTTTCATTGATTATCGCCTCTCGGCGTAACACTATTCCGAATGTTATCGGAATACAACACAACGAGACAAAGATAATCAAAGAATCATATTTAACGGTTTTTTTCCCAAATAAGGGCTGCAGCCCCACAAATTGCAGCGGTCTTTCCTTCCATCCCTGACTCCAATATTTGAACCTTGCCCTTGTAGACCTCCAATAGATAATCATTAAAATAAGCCTCTAAAGGTTCCAATATCCATTTACCGCTATTGACCAATCCACCCATTAAAATAAAGGCCTCGGGCTGGGTAAAGGCCGTAAAATTGGCCAAGGCCTGTGCCATCATGCGAGCCGTATAATCAAAGGCTCTGAGAGCAATGGTATCGCCTTCTTCAGCAGCTTGGGTAATATCTTCTCCATGCAAATCGCTATAGGCAATGTTTCGAAATCGGCTCTCGTCCATATACTTACTCAGCATATACAAAATAGTGCGTTTGAGTCCTGTTGCAGACACGTAGGCCTCAAGACCTCCACGTACACCGAGTCCGGTCATACGACCATCTCCAATGGTCATATCCACATGTCCCAATTCACCCGCAAAACCATCAAAACCATCAATTAGCTGCCCATTTGCAACAATACCTGCACCGAAACCCGTACCTAGGGTTATGGCAATAAAATCGGTCATATCCTTACCCCTTCCAAAGAGCATTTCTCCCAAAGCTGCTGCACTGGCGTCATTCATGATTCGCATGGGCATGGGCATTATCTCTTCCATTTTCTCCAGAAAGGGCACAGTACCCTTCCATGCCAAGTTTGCGGCATTTTCAATGGTTCCCCTTTTGCTAGAAGCATTTGGCGCACCAATGCCACACCCCAAAACCCCAAAACCCCCAAAACCCAAAACCCCAAAAAAAAACCTGGGACTTG
>CAYNUM010000506.1:0-2428 GCA_964400025.1 uncultured Croceivirga sp. | reverse complement strand
ATGCATTCTTAATATCGGTGCTGGTAAAGGAGATCAATCGATATTTGAATCGAAATCTGTCGATTTTATGAATATCAAATTTGACATTGAACAAAATGTAAAAGTTAACTTCACCATAGAAGATGCAATAATTTCAACCTCGCAGAAGAATCCCGATTTTCTGAATGTGAAAACGAAAACAATTAAGGCACTTGATATCCACCTTAATCGTTGTCAATTTTTAGCTCGAAACAAAGCCATATCTCTTGTGCTGGAAAACAACATAAAACCAGAAAATTTAAACCTCAAAATCACAAACTGTGTTTTAGTGGATGGATCAATATATGTCGCAAACATTGAGAGAATGATTATATCCAACACAACATTTCAAGGAATCAAAGTAGGCAAAGGACGAGTACTTATAGATGCAAGTAACACAAGAAGTGTAGACATTACCAATTGCTCATTTGAGAACAATAAGATTGACTCATTTCAAGCAAATTTGCATATGTTTCGTATACAATCATCAAAAGTCACTATCAAAGAATCACAATTTTTGTTCAACGAGGCACCGGTTTTCTTTGAATGCTTGGATTTTGGAAATGATTGTTCCTTATCGATCAGCTCGAGTCATTTTTCTGGGAATCATTTTGACATTAACATGATTGTTGTCCGTGGAAATCATGTTGACATTTCAAAATCTGTGTTTACAAGAAATACCATTGACTTTGGCTCAATTGTGAACAATGTTCCCTTCGAGTCACTCATTAGTAGTGATCACAAATCAAGCACAGCCACAAAGCTCCAACCAAAATTACGGTTGACTGATTCAAGTTTCATTGAGAATTCACTCTACCAGCTCATTGTGCATTACAGTGATGTTTTAATAAAAGATGTTTTGGTTCGAGGAAATAGTTTTAAAAGGAATGGTATGGAACTTTATAAACAATTTTCACTTCAAAACAGTATTATGGACCAAAACCAGATTGGGTTCGACTTGATAACAACTCACCGATCATTTAATTTAACAAACACTTCATTCATTGAAAATCATTCAAAAAAGGGCTGTATCATTAAACAAAATGGCAAAGTCACACAACAGGCATCCATTATTTCAACTGCAAACTTTCTTGCCAATCAAGTACCTAATATCATGTTCAAACTCCAGTTAGGTCAAACATCCATCTCAAATTCTATAATCCAGAACAATAAAGCAGAAACACTGAGCGAACTAAGAAACAGTAATTTTAAAATAGAACAATCAACCAGCAGAGACAACACCCTTGAAGATTCAATATTTGATCTCGAAAAATTGCATTTAGTTAAGGGGCTCCCCAGAAAATCCACTTGATCCAATTTAGTGATTGAGGCAAGTCGTTATTTAATTCACCTATTTCTGAAAAGGTGATTCTCGAAAATGGACGATTTTGAATCCACGTCAGATTTAAGGTAAGTTTTTCATCAGGCCCATGCGGCATACATGTGATCTTACTATTGTATTTTTAGCAGATGTCATGGAGTGAAATCGTTAATGCACCGGAATACGTGGTGCTGGTCCTGGTATTTAATGTTTGGTTGTGTGAATGGCTGTGTCGACACACCCGGTTAAAGGTGGTCAGCTCTTCACTACTGGTAATCATATTGACTGCCATCATGGCCAATTTGAAGATCGTTCCTTCTGCCAGTAATCCAAGTGTGGTCTATGATTTCATTTTTCAATACATCGCGCCATTGAGTATTTTCTTTCTGCTATTGGGAGTAAAACTCATCGATGTTAAGAAAGCTGGAGTTCCGATGACCATTGGCTTTGCTTTAGGTGCCCTGGGAACACTGGTTGGTAGCCTGGTGTCCATCTGGGTTTTCAATGGAGAGGAATTATTCGGAGATAAGTTTTATGCCATTGGCGGGATGATGACCGGAACCTACACCGGGGGAAGCGTCAATTTCAACGCGATTGCCTTGCATTACGATGTGGTTCGGGATGGAGCGATATTCATCGGTGTGGTGGTTGCAGATAATATCTTAACCGCCTTGTGGATGGTGGTGACCATTTCTGCTCCCGGACTACTACGAAAGTATTTTCCAGACCGGGAATCGAAAGCTGACAAGAATGAACAGGCCACTTTGAGTGAAACCGAGTCGATCGATCCGCTTTCCATGGCTGCGTTGATCGTTTTGGGATTGGGTACGGTCTCGCTATCCAATTACCTTCAGGGGCTCACCACCATTCCTTCTGTGCTCATTTTGACTACCATTGCTTTGATCCTGGCGCAAACAAAAGTCATTCAGCAATTGGCGGGTGCTCAGGTGTTGGGTTTGCTATCGGTTTATCTGTTTCTTGCCGTAGTTGGTGCTTTTTGTGAGATTGGTGCATTGGCAGATGTAGGAGACAAGGCCATTTCCATTTTTGGTTTCACTGTGCTCATCATCATTATTCATGGCTTGGTCA
>CAYNUM010000505.1:0-2440 GCA_964400025.1 uncultured Croceivirga sp. | reverse complement strand
TTTTAGCGTCTCAACAATGGAATCGTTCGGATTTAACTCCGCTTCACTTTTCCAATATTTTTTGTTTGATGCTAAAACAAAATGAGTTTGTTGAGCATATCCCAGTAGATGATTTTCTTGGGGATAAAGAAAGTCTGGCAGATTCAAGCACAACCAGAAGGGACTTTTTAAAGTACGTCGGCTTCAGTACAGCTGCAGCAACTATGGCTGCCTGTGAAGGTCCTGTACATAAATCTGTTCCATATGTCATTCAGCCCGAAAATATTGTTCCGGGTATAGCGAATTACTATGCGACCACCATTGCTGATGGTTTTGACTTTGCGAGCATTTTGGTAAAAACAAGAGAGGGTAGGCCTATCCTTATCAATAATAATGACAGGGCTGCTGTAATGGGCGGTGCCAATGCCAGGGTTAATGCTTCCGTGTTATCCCTATATGATAAGAAGCGGGTTCAAGGGCCAATGGCAAGAGATGGTGAAGATAACTACAACGCTGTTGAATGGAATCTTCTTGATGCTACTGTAAAGGCCAAAATGGCAGGGCTGAAAAACTCAGGTAAGCAAGTTGCTTTACTTACGCAAACCTATGCCAGTCCGTCAACTTCAAAGTTAATTGGCGAGTTTTCTGAAGAATTTGGAAATGTTACTCATGTAACCTATGATGCAATTTCAGAAGACGCGGCGCTCAATGCATATGAAGCTGCCTATGGTGAAAGAGCCTTGGCCGATTATGATTTCAGCAAAGCTAATTTAATTGTTTCCTTCGCTGCTGATTTCCTTGGAGATTGGAACGGTGGTGGGTACGATTCAGGTTACGCAAAAGGTAGAATTCCGAATCACGGAAAAATGTCCCGACATATTCAAATCGAATCGAACATGTCACTTACAGGGGCAAATGCCGATACGCGATTGCCAATGAAGCCATCACAAGTGAAGATGGCTCTGGCAAAATTGTTCGGTAAATTGAATGGAAGTGCTGTTGGTGGAGGAAGTTCTGAGGTTGATGGTGCTGTTGATGCCTTGGTTGCAGAAATTAGAAAGGCAGGAAGCAAAGCCGTTGTTGTTTGTGGAATAAACGACGTGAACGCACAATCGGTTGCCTTGGCAATCAATAAATTATTGCAAAGTGAGGCTTTTGATGCCGAAAACCCAAAATATGTTCGTCAAGGAAACACGGCTGCTGTCAAGAAATTGATATCTGATATGAACGCTGGCCGTATTGGAGCTTTGTTGATAGATGGGGTAAATCCCGTGTATTCGCTTCCGAATGCTAGTGAGTTTGTTGAAGGATTAAGTAAAGTTGATTTGTCGGTATACTTTGCATTTAATAATGATGAGACCGCAAATGAAGTGACTCATGTTGCCGCTGCTTCACACTATTTGGAATCTTGGGGTGATGCTGAGTTCAAGAAAGGACATTTAAGCCTTCAACAGCCTGTAATTCGTGAGCTCTTTGATACCCGTCAGTTCCAGTCATGTTTATTGAGTTGGATGGGTAGTGAAATGACCTATCACGATTATGTAAAAGATAATTGGTCTACCTCCTATTTGAATGGAAGTGGTTGGAATAAGGCATTGCAAAACGGGGTCTACACGATTTCAGGACCTTTGGAGGTTTCCGAAGATTCAGCCGCTGAAGTTTCTGAAGAAAATACAATGGAAGACAGTACGGTGGCTTCCTTATCATCGGCCTTGCGTTCTTTGACCAGTGTTGCTGATAATGGAATGGAATTGATGCTGTACTCCAAAGTGGGTATGGGTGATGGAAAACAAGCCAATAACCCTTGGTTGCAAGAGTTTCCAGACCCTATCACAAGAGTTTCTTGGGATAATTATATTACCGTATCCAAGGCTGATGCAGAAAACATGGGCCTTGAAAATTATAATGTAGCAAACGGTGGTTTAGATGGCAGTTACGCGAATGTCACCGTTGGAGGAACTACTTTAGAAGGCGTACCTGTTATTATTCAACCAGGTCAAGCAAATGGAACAATAGGTCTTTCATTTGGTTATGGTCGAATTGAAGGTATGCAAGAAGAAATGCAGACTGGCGTAAATGCCTTTGCGTTATACCAAGATTTTAGTAATGTGCAGTCTGTTTCTGTTTCCAAAGCAGATGGGGTACATGAATTTGCTTGTATCCAGCTGCATAATACCCTTATGGGGCGTGGTGACATTATTAAAGAAACCACGTTAAACGAGTTTAATACTGAAGATGCGCACGTTTGGAACCCCGTTCCAGAGGTTTCACTGGATCACCAGGAGGTGCCGGCTACAACTGTAGACTTGTGGGAGAGTTTTGATCGCTCAATAGGGCATCACTTCAATATGTCAATTGATTTGAACGCGTGCACGGGTTGTGGAGCATGTGTTATTGCTTGTCATGCAGAAAATAATGTTCCGGTAGTCGGAAAACGAGAGATGAGGGTGTCTCGTGATAT
>CAYNUM010000504.1:0-2441 GCA_964400025.1 uncultured Croceivirga sp. | reverse complement strand
CAACACCAAATGAACAATGTTTTCTGCCCCTTGGTAGTCACCCCCTGAAATAAATATTTTTTGTCCATGTATTTTATAGGTATCACCATCCGGAGTAGCGGATGTTACGATGTCAGACAACGAACTACCGGCTTGGGGTTCGGTCAAACACATGGTGCCGCCCCATTCGCCAGAAACCATTTTTGGAACATAGGTATCGTTCAATTGTTGGTTTGCAAAATGAATAATCAATTCTGCAGCTCCAAGTGTCAGACCAACATAGCCTGGTAAATGGTTATTTGCAGCTTCTTGAATGAAGGCAGAGGCATTTACCGCCATTGAAGGCATTTGGAGTCCACCAACTTCGTAATCGAAAGGGGCTCCGACAAAGCCCATCTCACCGGCCTGCTTCATGTATTTGGTCACCTGTGGATGCACCACAATTTCTCCATCTTTGAAATGCGCTGGATTTTCATCCATCTCCTTGAAATAGGGGTACATTTCTTTATCGGCATAATCCTTTACGGAATCGAGGAACATTTCAATTGCTTCTTCATCATATTCTGAAAATCTCTCTTGCTCGAGTACTTCCTTTACATCCTGTACCTGAAATAGTAGATATTTCAAGGTTTCTAAATCCATATAATGATTTGTCATAACTGTATTTTTTGAATCGAATGAAATTAGTGCTAATTCATGTCAAACTCATTAAACCAGTATAATAAAAACACGTTAAAAAAATAAAATCGATAATATTACCTCGATTGAATTTTAAATCCTGCAACAATTACTATCTTATTTTTACAAAACCATAAAATATGGCCCAACTATTAAGCACTGTTTTTCTGCCTCTTTCCCTCGCTATCATAATGTTGGGCATGGGTATGACACTTACACTTGCTGATTTTAAAAGAATAATTGTATATCCTAAATCCGTTCTGTTGGGCCTTACGAATCAACTTGTTTTATTGCCCATTGTGGCCTTTTTGATTACCCAGATTTTCAAGATGGAACCCTTAATGGCTATTGGTCTAATGGTTTTGGCGGTAGCTCCAGGAGGGCCAACGAGTAATCTGATTACCCATACATGTAAGGGGAACATCGCACTATCGGTAACCCTCACGGCAATTGCCAGTTTCGTGACTATTTTGACCATTCCTCTGATACTCTCAAATACCTTGGACTATTTCGGAACTACTTCAGCTATTGCCATTCAACTGCCAGTTGTGGATACGATTCTTCAGGTCATGGTCATCACCGTGATTCCCATTTCCATCGGAATGCTAATAAAAAAGTTCAAAGCCAACTTTGCGGCACGGATGGAAAAACCTATGAGAACGGCATCGGCAGTTCTTTTTATTCTAGTTCTTGCGGCTGTTATCGCTGCAAATGGGGCAACTATTCTTCGTGGTTTAAAAGAGGTTGGCCTTGTTACCTTACTTTTAAACTTGGCCACTATGCTATTGGGTTACTTGACGTCTAAGCTTTTCAAACTGGATTTGAAAAGCACTATCTCAATCACTATTGAAAGTGGAATTCAAAACGGCACTTTGGCCTTTGTCATTGTTTCCACCATTTTAAAGAACACTGAAATGGGCATACCCATAGCTGCTTATTCGATTTGGATGTTTGTTACAGGAGGTATATTGATGTGGGTGTTGGGTAGGCGGAAAGAAGATTAAATTAGTTTACTTAATTGCTCGAAACACTGCTACTCAAACGCTTCCTTAGCTTGGAAAGCCCAACTGGGGTCATCCCCAAATAACTAGCGATTAAATAATTCGGCACGCGCTGAAAAAGGTCAGGGCGTTTTTCCAATAAACGGGAGTATCGCTCTTCATTACTACGAATACTCATGCGCTCCACACGGGTGAATAATTTCAAGAAAGCCTCTTGCATTGAGAGTCGGCCAAAGCGTTCCAATTGATGTGAATCATCGAACAGTCGTTCTGCGTCTACTTTTTTGATACCAAAAACCAATGTGGGCTCCACCGCTTTCAGATAATAGTTTGAAGGTATTTCATTGACATAGGAAAGTAAATCAGTAAAAAAAACATCTTCGGTATAGAACTCCAAGACCTTGGTCTCCCCTTCCTCCATTTTATAATAACAAATGCACCCAGAAGCCAAGTAGTAAAAGTATTCCACTTTTTTACCGGGAGTCACCAATGTTTCCCCTTTTTTCAATTGAAATCGTTCGTACTGCTGCACCTGATTGGTCAAAAACTGTTCCTCAACATTGGTGTAGGATAAAATCTTCCTTTTAAGATGTTCTAAATGCAATTCCACCCGTTACAGCTTTTATTTAAAGGGATGATACCTCAAAGTTAAGTATTATAGTCTATTCAATATTTGTTAAATAAACGTTAAATAATAGTACTTTGTTTTGCATAGTACTATCTTTTAGATATATATTTGTATCGTAAGCTAATAGGCAATCAACAATCAAATGCCTTTAATCA
>CAYNUM010000503.1:0-2452 GCA_964400025.1 uncultured Croceivirga sp. | reverse complement strand
GTACAAAGTCCAGGGGGAAAACTCTATCTGTTGACCGATAATGAAAACGGTCAAATCATTCGAATTAAACCAAAATCACCTTTAAACAAATAAGTAGCATGAAAAAAACAGCAACACTTACATTGGTACTTTTAGTATCACTAGTCTCGGCGCAATCAGAAATTGAAGGAATACGAAATACAGTAATGAACTATATCAATGGATCATCCTATAATGACCCTGAATTGATTGAAACTGCTTTTTATGAAGAAGCTGACATGTTTCTTTCTAAAGAAGGTCAAGATATTTTCATCATGAAACCCAAAAAATATGCGGAATCATTTCAAAACCGTACTAAAGGTGAGTTCAATGGTAGAGAAGGAACTATTATGGCAATTGATTTTGCAAACGACATTGCAACCGCCAAAGCGGAAATAAAAATTCCAGCCCGGGATTTACTCTACGTAGACCTATTTCTATTAAAAAAGATATCTGGAAAATGGAAGATTATTAGCAAAGCAGCTACCCAGCTAAAATGAGTCGTCTCTTGTAACAATTAGGTCTGAATCACTACCTATACACAAAGGATTATGGGCAGTGCAAGTCAACCAATGCTCGTTGTAAAGTATAACAGGGCCTTATTGAAAAAACGCAACATTAGGGAACTTAAAGACCTTGTGCGGGAGACATCTGGAAAAACAGAATTGGAATTTAAACAAATCACCTCTGAAGAAATGGCGTTGGTCAAGGATAGAATTAGAAAACAACATCGGAACAACATTAAAAAGGAAATCAGACTTTATATTGTATCTGCTTTGTTGACGATTTTTATTGGTTATCTGTTTTATCTCTTTTTTACAACTTAACCAATCAGATTTGCTTTGATTTCCTTTCTTAAATAATATCCGGTGACAACAGTAGCCATTGCATCAGCAATAGGGAAGGATAGCCAAACCCCCAGTTCTCCCATAAAAGGGGGCAAAATTAAAATGAGCGGTATAAAAAAGAATCCCTGTCGGGTCAAGGTCAGCAGAAGTGCTGGAACGGCTTTCCCCACCGCTTGAAAATAGGCTGCACCTATCAATTGAAGTGCAATAATTGGCGTGGCAGCAAAAACCAAACGCATGGCTAAGGGCGCATGTTCCATTACAAAGGCGTTCGTTAACCGTTCCTGCTCAGGAAGGTCGGTTCGATTACTCAAAAACAAATCCGCAATCTCCGCAGGAAATACCATCAAAACCACAAAAACCAAAGTAGCTACTAAAGCAGCATATTTAATGGCTGTGTAAATGACCTCTTTGACACGGTCATATTTAAATGCCCCATAATTGAATCCGGCAATTGGCAAAAATCCTTGGGTAACACCAAATACAGGAAAGAGCGCAAACATGAGCATACGACCTACGATGGCATAAACCGCCACTAATGCTTCACCTCCCAAACTAAAAAGAATGTTGTTCATCAAGAGGTAAATTATACTGGTAACGGCCTGTCGCGCTAGGGTTACACCCCCTAAAGAACCTATCTCCTTTAATAGTATACCATTCAGTCTAAAATGGGTTGGGTTGATTTTAAGCTCAGAGTTTCCGGAAAGGAAAAAGTAAATGATATAGGACAAGCAAAGTAAATATCCCGCCGTAGTGGCCCATGCAGCACCATGCATGCCCCAGTCAAAAACATAAATAAAAATGTAATCGAGCAACAGATTACCTACCGAAGGAATAATCATGGCAATCATGGCAAATTTAGGCTGACCTTCTGCTCGTATTACCGTGTTTCCCATCATGCAAAGCGCCAAAAAGGGCACCCCATACAAGACGATGGTGTAATATATTTTGGCAGGTTCAAAAATGGCTCCCTTTCCACCGAACGCAGGGATTAATTCGTCTACGAAGTACAGTCCCAAAACCACCATTGAAACGGTTACCAAAAGGGTCAGGGCAATTTGATTGCCAAAGGTGTGCAGTGCTTTTTCTTTATTAGAAGCGCCCAACGCCCGAGAGATGATACTAGAACCCCCAATACCTATGGCCATGCCTAACGCACCAATAAAAAATGATACTGGAAGAACGACATTAATGGCGGCAATTGCAATCGAGCCAATCCAGTTGCCCACAAAGATGGAATCGACCAATATATTGAGCGACATGACCAATATTCCTATAGATGCCGGAACTGCCTGCTTAATCAATAAGCTACCTATGGGTTCGGTGCCAAGGCTATCTGAAGTTGGTTTGGCCATAAATTTCGGGCGTTGCGAAGCAATATTTGAGTTTTACGACAAACGGTTTGCTTCGTGTCCGTTCCTCAGAAATTATTAGACAGGAAGCAATGCCTTCTCCTCCCAATCTTTAATCCATTGAGCCATTAAGGCGACCCAATCATCACGATCGTTTAAACAAGCAATGTGCTTATAGCTTTCACCGCCAGCTTCTTTGAATTCTTCTTCACCCTCCATGGCGATTTCCTCAAG
>CAYNUM010000502.1:0-2457 GCA_964400025.1 uncultured Croceivirga sp. | reverse complement strand
TTCAATAGCTTTTCCTAGATAGCCCATGTAGGAGTGCTCTAATTTATAACTCGCAATTTCTTGGTCCTTAGCTCTTAGAAAAAGTTCATTGTTCAGTGTGCGTAATGAGTCTTGGTTTACTGTGGTATTCAATGGGTTCGGAATTTTTGCGGTATCACCACCTTTTTCCGAGGCAAAGCCTAATAGATTCTTTTTGATATAGTTCTTGCTATAATCGTTAAGACCCTCTTCTTGAATACGGTTACTAACAATTTCCTCGGCATTCTTGAATTCCTCTGAATATCCATAAGAACCCAAAAACCAAAGCACAATGGATATGGCCAAAATAATTTTACCAGCTCCGAGCACAAAGCTTTTGGTTTTTTCCACTACGGTATAGAATACGTTTTTGGGCAATGGCCATCTGTAGGTTGGCATCTCCATCATGAAAAAGGAGCGCGTCTTCATTTTTAAAATCCGATGAAGTACCCATGCCGCAAAGAGCGACATAAAAAACCCCAACAGGTACAATGAAAGCAAGGTGAGCGGCTTGAATCCAAAACCTAGAAATTGCCCTTCAGGAATAACCAATGCGATTAGTATGAGATATACCGGTAATCGAGCGGAACAGGTCGTAAAAGGCACCACCAATATGGTGATTAGGCGCTCTTTCCAACTTTCAATGGGTCTCGTTGCCATTACCGCAGGAATAGCACATGCCGTACCAGAGATAAGGGGAACCACACTTTTTCCGCTAAGGCCAAAGGGGCGCATGATTTTATCCATCAAAAAAACTACACGGCTCATGTAACCTGATTCTTCCAATAATGCGATAAAAAAGAACAGAAAGGCAATGGGTGGAATAAACACCACAATGCCCCCTATACCGGCAATAATACCTTCAGCCAACAGATCGGTTAAAATTCCTGCAGGTAACGTTGTTTTGACCCAATCACTCAGGGCAGCAAACTGCTCATCGATAAAATCACTGGGGTAGGTGCTCCAATCGAAAATGGCTTGGAATATCAAGAGTAGAATACCGACAAAAATGACATAGCCAAAAACCTTATGGGTCAATATTCTATCCAGACGAGCTTCGAATCCTGTTGCTTTGTTCTTATCAACAGTATAAGCTTCCTTTAGTGCATTGTTGATGAACTGATAGCGTTTTATGGTTTCTTTCTGTTGTAACTTTATTAACTCAGACTTGGTTTTCTTGGGTAGTTTGTTATCAACAGAACTGCCATTTTGAGAGATATGAACCCAAGTACGATAGATATTTTGTTGCGGTTCGGATTCTTTTAGTTGGTGGATATAATCAGGATCTAAAACAGAAATGTCAAGATTGGAATTTGACGATAGGCTTTGATAATCCAATAACAGTTCTTTCAATTTATCAATTCCCTCTCCTTTTCGAGTACTGATCAGCGCAATTTTAGTATCAAGTTTTTGCTCGAGTCCCTCTAAATCAATTGAAATACCTTTTTTCTGCATGACATCTGCCATATTAATGGCAAGCACGGTGGGAATGTTCAAATCTTTGATTTGAGTAAAGAGCAGGAGATTACGCTTGAGATTTTCAACATCACTAATAACAAGTGCAACATCGGGATAATCTGGACCTTCAGGATTACTCAGTAAATCAAAGACCACCGATTCATCTAAAGAGGTGGTATTGATACTATAAGTGCCGGGTAGATCTACAATACGTGCTTTGACGCCATTGACCAAATTTGAAATTCCAATTTTCTTCTCAACGGTTATCCCTGGGTAGTTGCCCACTTTTTGTCGAAGCCCGGTCAACGAATTAAAAACAGAGGTCTTACCCGTATTGGGGTTTCCTAATAGCGCAACTTTAATCGTCTCAGTCATTAATTCGAGGGGTCTTCTTTTAGCTCAATTTCGATTTTTTCAGCAATGGCTTTTCGAATGGCGATATGCGAACCATTCAAATTAATATACAGGGGGTCCTTTAGAGGAGCAATTTGTACAAGACGCACTTCGTTTCCTGGCAAACACCCCAACTCTAGAAGTTTGATTGGAATTGCATCGGCGTCAAAGGTTGTTATGACACCTTTTTGACCTTCCTTAAGTTGGGCAATCGAAAGCAAAGATTCTTATTTAGAATGATTTTAATTAAAGGACAAAAATAGAAGAAAATTGCAAATGTTTAGTCGGAATAAGAATTCTTTAAGACCTCAAGGTCTTCGAGAAGTTGTTCTATCTCCTCTCGGTTCGTTCCGTCATAAAAACCGCGAATGCGCTTCTCTTTGTCTACTAAGATAAAATTTTCGGTATGAATCATATCGTATGGTCCGCCATCGCCATCCGTTTTAACCGCTAGGTATGACTTTCTGGCCAATTCATAAATCTGCTTTTTATCCCCAGTGACCAAATTCCATTTGTCATCAATGACCCCTTTTTCCAAGGCGTATTTTTTTAACTGTGCCACGGAATCAATTTGTGGGAAAGAGTGTA
>CAYNUM010000501.1:0-2457 GCA_964400025.1 uncultured Croceivirga sp. | reverse complement strand
CTCACATATTTTCTTGTACGTCTCTTTGTTGCCTGCAGTTCTCAAAACTGAGTTTGAGAAGTTGGCGTGCATACCAGAACCGTTCCAGTCTCCCTTAATCGGTTTTGGGTGATATTCAATGTAGAAACCATACTCCTCTGTCAATCTATCTAACATGTAACGAGCTACCCAAATTTGATCACCCGCGCTTTTGGCACCTTTGGCGAAAATTTGAAATTCCCACTGGCCGCTGGCAACCTCTTGGTTGATTCCTTCAAAATTAAGGCCCGCTTCAAGGCACATATCGGCATGACGCTCAACCAAATCCCTACCGTGGGTGTTTTTTCCACCTACTGAACAGTAATACATTCCCTGCGGACCAGGGTAACCACCCATTGGGAAACCTAGAGGGAGTTGTGTTTCTGTATCCATGATGAAGTATTCTTGTTCAAATCCGAACCAGAAATCATCATTTTCATCGTCAATCGTTGCACGCGAATTTGAAACGTGTGGAGTACCGTCAGGATTTAAAACTTCTGACATAACCAAAAATCCATTGATTCTTGCAGGGTCAGGATAAATCGCTACTGGCTTCAACAAACAGTCTGATGAACCACCTTCAGCTTGTTGGGTAGAACTTCCGTCAAATGACCACATGGGGCAGTCTTCCAACTTGCCGCTGAAGTCTTTTTCAATTTTGGTTTTACTTCTCATATTGGCTGTTGGATGGTAACCGTCCAACCAGATGTACTCTAATTTTGCCTTGCTCATAACTTTGGTTATTTATACTTATAAAATGAAGGCATAAAAATATGGCTTAAAATTTATTTGGCATGTTTTTTTAAGGTTCAAAAATCAAAAATGCTTATCGAATTTTAGGAACCCCTATTTTTTTTGGGGTTAGTTAAGGAATATTCATTTTTTTTGCTTCATTTTACCAAATTGTTAATTAATTGGGTCGCGATAAAACAGAAGAATTATGAAAATGAGGTTTGATGCATTGAGTGAGAGCAGTAAACGAAAATCCATTGCGATTTCGGAAAGTGAAAAACGTTCTGCTCTTTTCGGACAAAATGTATTTAATGATGAAAAAATGCAACAGTTTCTGACCGAAGAGGCATATGAAAAAGTACAATCCGCCATTTTTTCGGGGAATAAAATTGACCGTAAGATTGCCAATCAGGTTGCTGAGGGCATGAAAGCCTGGGCGCTGTCAATGGGGGCCACACATTATACGCATTGGTTTCAACCTTTGACCGGTGCCACAGCAGAAAAGCACGATGCTTTTTTCGACTTGAAGTCCGATGGTCGCGCCATGGAAAAATTTGGGGGTAGACAATTGGTACAACAAGAACCCGCTGCTTCCAGTTTTCCGAGTGGGGGCATTCGCAATACGTTTGAGGCCAGGGGATATACCGCTTGGGATCCTACCTCACCGGCATTCATCTATAAGACCACCCTTTGTATCCCGACCATATTTGTAGCCTATACTGGCGAAGCCTTAGATAATAAGGCCCCCTTGTTGCGGGCATTACATGCGGTAGACGAGGCTGCCACAGCTGTAGCCCAGTACTTTGATAAGAACGTACGAAAGGTATATGCCACCTTAGGTTGGGAGCAGGAGTACTTTTTGGTGGATAAGGCCTTGGCCCAGTCACGACCAGATATATTAATGACGGGTCGCACTTTGGTGGGCAATCATGCCGCCAAAGGCCAACAGTTGGATGATCATTATTTTGGGGTGATACCTAGTCGTGCATTGAGTTTTATGAGCGAGCTTGAGAAGCAATGCATGATTTTAGGCATACCGGTGAAAACCAGACATAATGAGGTCGCACCCAATCAATTTGAGGTCGCACCTGTATTTGAAGAGGCGAACCTGTCGGTGGACCATAATTTGCTGTTGATGGATGTGATGGAAGAAATTGCCGACCGTCATGGTTTTAAGGTGCTTTTTCATGAAAAGCCTTTTGCAGGAATCAATGGTTCTGGCAAGCACAACAACTGGTCGCTCGCGACCGATACGGGGGTGAACCTGTTGAGTCCGGGTAGTACACCGATGAAAAACCTGCAGTTTTTGACCTTTTTTGTGAACACCATTAAGGCCGTCGATAATTATGAAGAATTGCTTCGTGCGTCCATTGCATCGGCCAGCAACGACCACCGTTTGGGTGCCAATGAAGCACCGCCTTCAATCATTTCCATTTTTATTGGAAAGCAACTGGCGGGCGTTTTGGATGAGCTCGAAGGGGTTTCACAAGGGAAACTTTCCCCACAGGAAAAAACCGAGCTAAAGCTCAATGTTGTGGGTAAGATTCCTGAAATTTTATTGGACAATACCGACCGGAACCGTACTTCGGCATTTGCCTTTACTGGAAACAAGTTTGAGATGCGCGGAGTCGGTGCCAAGATGAACTGCGCGAAACCAATGACGATTTTGAATACCATTGTGGCCAAACAACTGGTCGATTTCAAAAA
>CAYNUM010000500.1:0-2458 GCA_964400025.1 uncultured Croceivirga sp. | reverse complement strand
CGGGTTAATGTAAGCGACAGCTTTCAACTCTTTTGCTTTTCTGTTGCCGTTAACCGAATACTTTTTAGTATTTGGATTGTTAAGAACGATATATTGGTTTCTCAAATCTTCCAATTGCACCTTCATGTCCATCTCCAAATTCTTAATCTTATTATTGACCAAGGTGTTCTTTTCTTGAAGGTCCATATTTTGATTGTAAAAGAAAACTGCTGAACCTGCCATAATGAAAGCAGCAATACTTGCGGCAATGGCATATTTGAAGAATTTACTTCCGTGCCTTTTTTCCTGTCGGATTTTCCAAAGTATTTTATCCTTCAGTCCTTCAGGGGCCTTTAATGCGTGTAACTTGGCGTATGATTCCAAATTTTCCTGTAGTTCATTGTAGGAGTCACGAACCTCTGGGTACATTGCGATGTATCGCTCAACTTGAAGCGTTTCTTCTGTAGAGGAGTCTCCCAAAAGATATTTTTCAAGCAAGTCACTATCTAGAAATATGCGTATTTTTTCTTTCATAGCATGATATTTAAAACGAGCATCCAAACCAGTGAACCATATATTTTTCGCATCTCACGCAGTCCGATTTTCAAACGCGATTTTATCGTTCCCAATGGAATGTCAAGTTCATCACTAGCTTCCTGTTGTGTCATTCCCTCAAAAAATAGGGCCTCGAGAACAATACGATACTTTGGTTCAAGCCTATCCAGATTTTTCTTTACATCAATAAATTCTGGTCTTATGCTCTGTTCACCAAGATTATATACGTCTGAAACGTCGATTTGGATTTCTTTATCACTTTTTGTGCTGATACTTCTGAGCTTGTCGATTGCTGTATTTCTTGTTATTCGAAATAGCCACGTGAACAATTTAGCTTTTGACGGATCATAAGAATCTGACTTTTTCCAGATTTTGACAAAACTTTCCTGTACGATGTCTTGTGCCAGGTCTTCATCTTTGACCACTTTGTAAGCTACGCCGTACAAGGTATCAGCATAATTGTCGTAAAGCAATGAAATGGCTTTTTCATCCCTTTCCTGCAATAGTTCAACTATATGTTTTTCAAGCAGTGTACTCATATTCTGGACCTAAAAGTGGTCAAAAAAGTTGGTTTAAAAATCCAAACCACGTTTTTATCCGTATATCCAATAACGCTAAAGTATGAAATTGATTATTACGGCTGCGTTTCAATATAAAGCAGCTGTTTCGATATAAAGAGTTTGGTTAGTTTGGTTTGGTATAACCCCGGTTTTCATCTTTGATACCGGGGTTATTTTATGATATTGACCTCGGGTGTCAAAGAAATTCCAAATTTTTCAGCAACAGTTTCTTGAATGTGTTTGGCCAGATTTAAAATTTCCGTTCCTTTAGCATTGCCATAATTGACCAATACCAGGGCCTGATTTTCATGTACGCCTGCATCACCAAAACGTTTTCCCTTGAACCCCGATTGTTCAATCAACCAACCCGCTGGTATCTTGTACTCTTTGTCCTCCAGTTCATAAAAAGGCGCATTTGGGTGATTCTTTCTAAATTTTTCGAAGGTCTTTTTTGAGATTACCGGATTTTTAAAAAAACTACCACTGTTTCCTATTTCTTTAGGGTTTGGCAGTTTTTTGGAACGAATGGCAATTACTGCTTTTGAAATATCTTGTATTGTAGGCTTTATTACATTCATTGCCATTAATTCGTCTTCAATGGCTCCATAAAACGTGTTCAGTTGATGATCTTTCTTGGACAATTTTAATTTAACCGCCGTAATGATATATTTTCCTTTGGCCTCGTTCTTAAAGATGGAATCACGATAGCCGAACTTACATTCCTGTTTTGTGAAGGCAACCAATTCTTGATTTTCAATCTTCATGGCCTCGCATTCCACAAATACGTCTTTTAGCTCTACCCCATAGGCACCAATATTTTGAATTGGGGCGGTTCCCATATTTCCAGGAATTAGGGATAGGTTTTCAAGCCCACCATAGTCATTCGATAAGGTCCATAATACGAGTTCATGCCAATTTTCACCGGCCATTACCTTTATAACCACCGAGGTGTCATCTTCTTCAAGCACTTTTATCCCCTTAAGGTTAATGTACATTACGAGGGCATCGATGTCAGTGGTGAGTAACATATTGCTACCACCACTAATAACAAAACGGTCAGGATAGGCAGAAAGCTGCAATAATTTTTGCAATTGCGCCAAGCCCGAAACCTCGACAAAGTGTTTGGCGGTGACATCAATACCGAAGGTATTATAGGGCCTCAGCGATATATTTTCCTGAATCTTAATTGGAATACTCTTTTAATGCTTGCGCAATTATTTCAACTGCTTTCTTCAGCTTGGCCTTTTCCAATACGTAGGCGATTCTAATTTGATTTTGCCCTAGATGTTTAGATGCATAAAAACCAGAGGCTGGGGCTACCATTACGGTTTCACCATCTACCTCAAAACTTTCCAATAGCCATT
>CAYNUM010000499.1:0-2459 GCA_964400025.1 uncultured Croceivirga sp. | reverse complement strand
TGCACGTTCCAATGCCTTCTGTGCATCATCGATGACTTTTTGTTCGGCAGCATTAAGCGTTGAAAATTTTTCAAAGATGATGCCTACCTCGTCTTGGTAATCGGTCAAATCCTTTATCGCCTCCAGCAAAGACTTTCTGTCTTTTTCGGCCATACCCACAACATCGTCAAGAGTGGCATTTAAAATTTTCTGACGGACTTCAGGATTATCTTCCTGGGCGAGCTTGGACTTCATTTGATCCACCGCTTTACCCCAATTGACATCTACTTTTTCTTGTGCTGAACTTGATTCGGTTTCCAATAAGTCAAAATCATCGGCCATTATGGTATCGTGTTTTTAAAAGTTAAGTAATTGGTTTTCTCTTTCTACGGAATGAAAGAATATTCTCTCTCGAATTTCGGCAAAAAAGCCGAGAAGCAAAAGCACTATAGTTCAAGTGCTCAGAATATCTGTATCTAAAAATGTCAATTTGTTACAAACCTTGGTCAAAGAGCAAAAATTATGCGTTAAATACAAGGGTATTGCGTGCGTTACTGTTTATTCATATCGAATTAAATACCTTTGATAGTATCATGAAAAATCAGATTATCGTCTTCCTTCTACTGTTAAGCACATCGCTTTTTTCTCAAATCACATGTACCCCTGAAGATAAATTGTTGTTTGAATCAAAGATGGAAGAGCTACACCTGCTGAATTTAGATAATGACCCAAACGACATAGTTTCAATTGGGCAAACTTTTTTGGAAACACCCTATGTTGAAAAGACCTTGGAAATTGGAGAAAAAGAGACCCTTGTAATCAATTTAAGGGGATTGGATTGTACCACTTTCGTCGAAAATGTGCTTGCTTTTTCACTCTTGTTGAAAGATAATACTCAAGATTTTGATGCTTTTGCCAACAAAATAAAGACCATTCGGTATCGTGATGGTAACTTGAATAGATACTCATCACGTTTACATTACTTTACGGAATGGATTCGAAACAATAACGAGAAGGGTTTAGTTCAGGATATTACCCCTGATCTAGGGGGCAAAGAAGTGGAAAAATCGATCAACTTTATGGGCACACATCGCCACTTGTACCCCTTTCTGAGTGATGAGTCAAATTACCAGGAGATTTTAGAGGCTGAAATTGAATTGGCGAAAGAACCCATTTGTGTTTTGCCTCAAGATGAAATCAAATCACAAGAACAAAACATTAAAGACGGTGACATTATTGCCTTGGCCACTTCGATAAAAGGTCTCGATGTGACCCATACCGGTTTTGCCATTAGAGTGAAGCAACGTATTCATTTACTGCATGCCTCAAGTTCGGGCGAAGTAACCATCACCAAAGAACCACTGGTCGATTATCTCAAAAAAATCAAAAGCAATACCGGAATTGTCGTAGCTAGGCCCCTTTGATATATTCATGGTACAGTGCGATGGGTACCAAGCCCGTCCAACCACAAAAATCAAGTTTGGCCGGCATGCCGTAGGATATCAGATCCGGTGCGTAGTTTTCCCAAAAGGTGCCTGTAGCTTCAAATACCTCAGCAACTGAGGCATAGGTCTTTTCTGCCAAGTCTTGGGCCAATTCATGCTTGCCAACTCGTGTCAACCCTTTAATGACCATGTAAGAAGTAGGCGCCCATACACCGCCTAACCAATAATCACCCCAGCCTTTATAGCCCTCTTCATCTGCCGAAAGTGCCGGTAAGGGCGTTTTACGATAGAACTCATCTGGGTTGGTCAAATGTGACAAAAAGGCTTCCATCCGATCTTCAGGAACCAAATCACCTAGCAGGGTCCAATACATGCCAATATGTTTTCGGGCTACTTGTTTCCTGTCACCCAAATCATAATAAAACGTATCCTTTTCATTCCAACATAAAGTGTTCAGGGCATTCTTCACTTCAGCATGAAAAGAGTCGTAGCTAGCAATATCTTGTACTTCCCCAATTTCTTGGGCCATATATTTTAACTGTAAGGCGACCATGGCCATTTGTGCGGTAAAATCAACCAGCCTTCCTTCATCATTCCAGATACCTTGAAGGGTCTCAACATAATCTTTGATAAACAAGTTCAGTCTTTCTTCGGCGGTCGATCCACCCATTTTACCCAATTTCTCCCCCAATTCGTGATGGGTCATACCGTTACCCTCGTCCGTGGTCCAACCATGTGGTGAGCGAGGAATATTATCCATACCCATGCCCAAGGTATCGCCCCAAAACAGTTTATCCTCACCTTGATAGGTATTCACTAAAAATTCAAAATTCTTCTTGAGTATGGGATAGGCATATTTTAAGCGTTCCTTGTCGTTTTTTACCCCATAAATCTCAAGTTCGGCCCAGGCCAAAAGAGGTGGATTTATTGAAACAGGATGGTCTTTTGACCATAGGGGTTCTCCATTTTTGCGATACTCACGGCAGATATAGCCATCATCTTCCATACGTTCGTAAAAATTGTCCAACGCTTGGT
>CAYNUM010000498.1:0-2462 GCA_964400025.1 uncultured Croceivirga sp. | reverse complement strand
TCTGATCACAAAATCACGATAAGGATAATTCGGTGCGGCATAATAATTATACTGCTTGTCCCATATGGTATTCAAATGCTCTGCCTTCAAATAGATACGTGTCTGTCTCACCTTGGCATTTATGAAAAAGTCAATCAAAGGATACGCCCCCAGCTCTTCACGATTCTGAACATAAAACTCTGCCAACAATGGGTGATATGCATTCATATTGTAAGCCGTGAAATATTTAAAGGTCACCCCTGTCTGTAGGTACATCGCCTTTTTAAAAACATCACTTGAAAAGTACAGTGTATTTCGGGTAACCAAATCAGGTACGTTCAATACATTGGATTCTTGGGAGACGTTTTGATACATTATAGTATTATTCAATGCCCATTTACGCCATTTGATTTCTTTTTCATATTTCACCTTAAGATGGTTGATACTTCCGGAAGCCTGATTAGGTCGCACAAATGAAAGCAAGCTATCGTCAATACTTTCGCCTTCCGCAAGCGCGGCCTCAGCATTGGTAACGGCACCTTCATCCAAGCCAAAATAAGTGTAATTGTCCAGTACGGAATAGTTCACTGAGAGATTGCCGAACAGTTTTGACTGAAAGCCTCCCTCTATATTCTGTACGCGCTGTTTTTCGAAAGAACCGAAATTGTTCCAATTAAAGGTTTCATAGTCACTTTGATAGAGCAAGAAATTAAAATTGGGCAGTCTCGAAGAGCCATATAATGAACCATAAATCTTGTTGTTCTGATTTACAGCATAGCTCGCTTTAGCATCAAATAGCGTTCCGCTTAAATCACCAGATAAATTGTACCTTACCTTTCCCTGTATTTCCAATGGACCGATTTTGTTCCAATAGTCACCGCCCACCGCAATCTCGTTTCCTTTCAATTGGTTAGGGATCGTACCAATAGGCTCCGAGAAAATCACGAGACTTCTAAAAGAATAATCATAGTTATAAAAATTCAGGCTACCGGATAGCCTCCCTAAGGTTTTACTAGAGAAATTTGCAGAAACCTGATTGAACAACGTTCGTAAGGAGGCCTTATCGTCTATCGGTGATTCCAGAATACCATCTCCAAACCGAGCAGTCGTTGTAGTCTGGTTGAATTGGTAGAATTTGGTTTCATAATTGAACTGATGCCCAATAGAAAGTAAGGTGGTTCTGGTCTTGATAGAATCCTTTCGTGGTCGAACCAAATTAAATTGATGATCCAAAAAATAGCGTTTGCTCACCACATTGTTTCTGGCATTCTCAAAAACAACATCAATTCGATTACGATCTAAAAAATCTTCATCACCTGATTCAAATTGTAGCTCTTTTTCCAACAAACCACCATTTTCTTCGCCATCAAGATCCTGAG
Source organism: uncultured Croceivirga sp. (assembly GCA_964400025.1). Classification (GTDB taxonomy): domain Bacteria; phylum Bacteroidota; class Bacteroidia; order Flavobacteriales; family Flavobacteriaceae; genus Croceivirga. The sequence goes on along the minus strand of CAYNUM010000498.1, from coordinate 1,104 downwards.
CGGCATAATGGCCTCGTACCATGTACCGGTTGTTTTGGGTTACATAATTAAAGGTGGCCCTAAAACGACCCGATTGGCCTTGGTCAAATTGATATTTACCCAATGACCTGAAACCGATATAGGCTAATGAAAAATTGGTCCGTTCATTGGTATTGAACGTTAATTTGGCATCCAAGAGTTGGCCTTGTTCCATGACCGTTTTAAAAAAAAGCTCAGTCATTGGTGTAGCGACATTATAATAGGTAATATCCCCTGTTTCGAAAAACCCAAAATGCCGAGCAAGAGCTCCGAGCTGCGGGTAAAAATTATGCTCTTTAAAGGAAACACCCAAAGAATTATAAGGTTGCCCAATGTTACTAAAGGGCATTAGTTCGAAGTCATCACGGCGCAAATAATTGTATCGATATTCTTTTTGTATGGTCAGCGAAGTGTCCAAATAAACAGTATCTCTCTGATGATTAATGATTTTATAATTCGCAATGGTGAGCTTTTTGACTTTATCTTTCTTGTTCGCACTGTCCTTAGATTTTTTCACCTTATCCTTTGGTACCTGTTTTCTTAATGAAGGCAATGAATCCAATTGGGCAAATAGGGGCAAAGAACCTAAAAGAAACAAAGAGAATAGAAATAATTTCTTTGAAGACATTAAAGAAAATTAGAAGTACAAATGTAATTTTTTAGATGGTAATGAAATAAAAAAATGGCTGTTGACAGACCCAACCTTTTGGTAAAATTCCCGTCATTTCAAAAAATCATCTTAAAAGAATGTGAAAAAAGCCCTAATTTAACGGCTCTTTAATAAATAAAATTCAGATGAAGAAAAAATTACTTGCACTTGTTTTTTTCAGTGTGATGTTTTCTCAAGCACAGTTCAATCCTAACGCCCCATGGATGAAAGAGCTGAAAAAGGGAAAAGCAACTACTCAAATGAGCAAAGCCAAATCCAACAATTCAACAACTCCGCAGTACACTTTCAAAGAAATCACTGATGCTTTTGATAACTATTGGAAGGATAAAGACAGAAATAAGAAAGGTAGTGGCTACAAACCATTTATGAGATGGCGCAACTACTGGAAGAACTTTGTAAAACCTGATGGGTACCTA
>CAYNUM010000497.1:0-2464 GCA_964400025.1 uncultured Croceivirga sp. | reverse complement strand
GATTTCCTTGAAAGAGCGCTATAAAATTACTTTGAAAACTTTACTCACTATACGATATCCGCTCCCGAATACCACCACTCTCCCTGTGAATGATAACGTCCGCCTTATACTTTTTGGCCAAGCTTTTGGCTTTGCGAATAGCTCAAACAATCTTCCATTTAGAGGAGACATTTCTAATCTAAATCCAGTTACCAATGGACCTTTGCTTAGAACTGTTACACAAACATTACAACCTCAAATGGGATTGGACGATAGTAATAGTTTTTTCAATTTTAATTTCGGTTTGAATTTCGGAAATCAATTTAATTTGAACGAAGATGGCTCATGGAGAATTGGATACCTTGCCGCTGTTTCTTACAGAAATGAATCTGAATTCTACGAGAACTTTATAGATGGTCAAGTATACCGAAGAAGTCAAGACACTTCCATACTTGAGCTAGAAGAAGATAGAACAAATATTGGAAATCTCTCCACCAATAATACCCTATTAACAGGTTTAGGTGGAATTACGGTAAAGGGAGAAAAGAACAAATTTAAATTGAATGTTCTGCACATACAAAATGGAGAGACCCAATCTTCCTTTGTGACGCAAAGAAATATTATTCTTAATTCCAATTTAAGTGAGCGTACCGCCTTACTTTTTACTGAAAGGTCAATTACCAATGGTATCCTAAATGGGGTTCACTCCCTAGGACAAGAAGGAGATTGGACAATTGATTGGAAAGGTTCAGCTACTTTGGCACGAGTTTTTGACCAAGATTTTAGAGTAACACCTTTTTTGATAAATGAAGACAATGAGCTTCGTTCAATTTCACCCTCAGAGTCAGGCGATCCCTTGCGTATTTGGAGAGATTTGGAAGAAATAAATTTGGTAGGTAAGCTAGATATTTCAAAAAAACATCAACTTTTTGGATATGATGCCAAAGTGAAATTTGGTGGTTCTTATATTTTTAAAAACAGGGAATTCGGTGTTGACCAGTTTGCTCTTCCTAATGTGGATAGTGATGGTGAGTTTAGTTTACGTTTCAATGGTGACCCGAACCAAGTTTTGGCCCCCGAAAATATTTTAAGAGGCGACCCAAGACAAGGTACTTTTATTCGACAAGATTCAAATCCTTCAGACTCATTTGACTCCGATATTACCATTTTTGGAGCTTATATTTCTGAAGAGTTTAAAGTGGCAAAATGGTTTAATGCCATTGTTGGAGTAAGAGTAGAACAATTTGAACTACAGTATACGGGTATAGACGTTACTGGTACGGTTTTCGACGGGACTACCTTTATTGATGAAACCGATATCTTCCCCACCGCCAACCTTATTTTTGAATTGGATGAAGATGGGAATAAAAAAATACGGGCTTCGTACGGTAGAACAACAGCTAGACCTTCTTTTAAAGAGGCATCTACAGCTGCAATTATCGACCCTGTGGCTAACTCTATTTTTAATGGTAATCCCAATATTAGACCTACATATATCAACAATTATGACCTTCGTTTTGAAACTTATGGTGAAGGAACCAATTTTATAGCTTTTAGTACATTCTATAAGACCTTTGAAGATCCAATAGAAATAAGTTTTATTGAAGGAGCTCCCAATCAGTTTATCCCTTTAAACCTTGGAGAAGCAACAGTTTACGGAGCTGAGATTGAGGTAAGAAGGAGCTTAGACTTTATTGGATTGAACGACTTTTTCTTCAATGGAAACTACTCTTTGATTGAGTCACAGCAAGATTTAGGCGTATTTGAACAATCCCGCCGCTCTGATCCTCAGAACCTAAGAGATGGTGAAACTCCAATCACTGAAAGACAACTGCAAGGTCAATCTCCTTGGATTCTAAATGCAGGCTTTGGCTATAACAATCAAGAAAGTGGTTGGGAAGGAAATATCTTATACAACGTTCAAGGACCAACTTTGGAAATAGTGAGTGATGGTAACGTGGGCGATGTATTTACTAGACCATTTAATGACCTAAGATTGAACCTTAGTAAGTCGTTTGGGAAAAATCAACAAAATAAAATCACTGTTAGAGCCTCCAATATCTTGAATGATGAGCGTTTGAGTGAGTTTGAATCTTTTGGATCATCAAGACAAATCTTCTCATTGAGGGAACCTGGAACTTCATTTTCTATTGGATATAGTACCAAGTTCTAGGAATTAATACCATACTAAGTTTTAAGAGAAGCCCCGTATTTCGGGGCTTTTTCTTTGCATTTCATCGAAAAACCTGACCCTTTTTCGACAAAACGCTCAATTTCAGGGATGTAATTATCTATATTTGTGGCATAGCCTTTGTAACCTACTTTATATGAAGCACCTTTACACGGTACTTTTCTTTTTTATGTGTGTCATTGGATTCTCTCAAGAGAATGTGCAGTCCAATGCAGACATCGATGGCTTAAAATTGTATCCCAACCCTTGTACCCAAAACAAGGTTTTTATAGAAACCCAGTCCAACAAACCAAA
>CAYNUM010000496.1:0-2468 GCA_964400025.1 uncultured Croceivirga sp. | reverse complement strand
ACCATGTAATGGAACATTCGGCCAACCATATGGGGCAAATTGCTACGATCAAGAATCGGCTGCCCAAGTAAATAGGGTACGAATAGAATTTCCTGGTACACAGAGAATCTGTTTTTTTAATGTAAGTATCTTGTAATCAAGTACTTTACAATTTAGTGGGGTTGCTGCAACACTTAGAGAAAGATTACGTAACATCTTAACATTATCTTAAAATTTTCATGATTTAAAGTAAAAATAGAGCTAACACTGCCCTAAAGGTCACCCGATAATTTTGGGACTAACGAAAACCTAAAAAGCTTTAATCATGAAATTGAAAAAATTAGTATTCCTATTATTTACTGCTGTATCGCTTATCGCCACAGTTGCAAGCTGTGAAGGTGAAGACGGTATGGATGGTCGTGACGGTGTTGACGGCGTAGATGGCCAAGATGGTGCTGACGGCGCCGATGGGGCCGACGGTGTTGATGGTGTTGACGGAGAAGATGGAGAAGACCTTACCATAGCCGAGATGATTCCATTGGAAAGTTCTGTAGTTCCAAATGAAGTATTTGAATTAAAGGGCGCATTTGCTGGTAGTGCCAATCTTGAAATGGTGCTTTCATCTGCGGATATTTTGCCTACTGACTCAACCTTCGTTTATGGAGCCTTTATGGATGGTGCTGCGCTGTATCCATATGGAGATGGTACATATGCCTTTATCAATAACTTGGAATCTGATTTTTCTATTGCGAGAATTCGGATGAACAGTGATTTACAACCCATGGAAGGCGATTATATCGTAAATGCGACTGCAACCGCTTTTACAGCACAATGTTCTGGCTCTTCCATCACGCCTGAAGAACATGGTTTTGGCCCGCTTTACCTTTCAGGTGGTGAATGGGGAGGAAACGCCAAAGGTGTTTACAGAATCAATCCTTTTCGTTCTACTGACGACCGTGTTGAAGCCGATAGGCTTCCTGCTCTTGGTGAGTGGTCTACTGAAAACGCCGTGGTTATTGGAAAAGATGCATTCCCAGGCCAAACTGTTGTTTTCATGGGAGACGATGATAGTAACAATACCTATCCTGAGTCACATTTCGCAATGTACGTTGGTTCATTGGGTGACCTTAACGGAGGTAACCTTTACATGCTAAGAGGAACCAACCCAGTTGAGACTGCTCCCGGTGCAGGTGGTCAGCTATTTGAAATGGGTATGGCCGACGGAGTAGAATATGACGTTGAATGGGTAGAAGTCACTGAAAGAACGCTTTCTGAATTGAATCAAGAGGGTATCGATTCTTTGGCTATTGGTTTCCAACGCATTGAAGATATCGACTGGAGAAGAGGTTCTGCAGAAGCAAATAGAGAGGTCTACTTCAACGCAACAGGTCGTTACCGGTCAGATAACCCTGATTTGGCCGATAGAGGTACTACTTTCGGAAGGGTATATAAGTTGATACTGAATCCTGACAATCCCACTGGCCCAGCAAAATTACAGGTCGTAATGGATGGCGACAACCCAGCAGGTAATGCCAATGGAATGCATTCACCTGATAACATTGTGGTTACTGAAAACTATGCATACATCCAAGAAGATCCGAACGGTTATCAAGATTTGAACCCTGCCATTCAAGGATATGCCAAATTGTGGCAGTTGGATTTGAATACTGGTGCGGTTGCAGAAGTATTAGAGTGTAACCAAACTGTAGCTTCAGAGTTAGGGTATGGTACCCTAACCAACTATTGGGAGATTACCGGCTTGATTGACGTTACTGATATTATTGGTGCCAGCGAACCTACCTTCCTAGGGGGAGCACAAGTTCATGGTTGGAACTTTGACACCACTCCAGATACCGCTGTCAGATCTGATGGGGCTAAGTTTTTTGACCCAACTGCTTTGAGTGAAGATGCCGCCAGATTAGAAGGTTCATTCTTATTTAAAATTACAGGATTACCTAGATAAGTTTTTGTTGTTTATAATCATTTAAAAAAGGTTCCCAAGAACATCTTGGGAACCTTTCCATTTCTTTTTTTCTTGCTATGAAAGTTCACAAATACCTTTATTTCCTAGTTGTATTGCTTGTTTTTGTTTCCTGTAAAGAGGAAGAAAAATTAATGACCCTGACCACCTCAAACGACAGCCAATCAATGTTCAATGAAGCCATTAGAGGTCATTACTTTAGGGCATTGGATAGTGCTGCCCATTACATTCAAAAACTTGATACCTTAAAACCTATTAACGAAAACAAGCTAAACTTCCTAAAAAGCCGCGAATGGTATAAACGGGTTGAGCCCATGCTCATGGCCTATGATTATCAGAACTACCTTTCCATGAATGCGCCAAACCTTTTGAAAGTCGATATCGATGACTACACCGACATAAAGAAAATCAAACCAAAAAGCTATCAAGTACTTGAAGAGCTGTTATACGATGACGAAGGTTTTAGCAATAAAGATGTTGAATATGTCATCGAATACCTAAAAGTTCG
>CAYNUM010000495.1:0-2476 GCA_964400025.1 uncultured Croceivirga sp. | reverse complement strand
GTTAATAATTTGATTAAGCGTACTTTCAGCCTGAGCCACTTCACCCTTCAATTCTTGTAAACGCGCTTGCTGAGGCTGTGTGGGTTTTGCCCATGCGCCATTTACTGCTCGCATAACGGAACGAATTTCTTCACGAATTCTTGGTCTTTGTCTGTAGTTCATTGACGGGGGCGGTCTCTTTAAGATATCATCTTGCAGGGATGAAATCTTTTTCATGGTGCCGTCTATAGCATCTGACATATTTTCATCAAGGGTTTTGTTTGACTCCATTTTTTCCTTCAAGTCGGTAAGTTGTGTCTTGTAGGTATTTGTTCTGTTAATCATCACGTTGGTCTGAGATAACAACTCCCGTAACTCCAAGAGCAATTTGGTTTTGGCAGCGTAATCTTGTGAGCTCAACTCGATTCTTGGGTCAGCCCGAACTTCTATAGGTGCTTCCAAAACCGCCCCGTTAACTTTTAAACGAGCAGTGTAGTTACCAGGGGTGACCAAAGGGTGCATTTGACCAGAGAAGAATCCTCCACCAGAACTACCTTTCATTTTGGTCGCCCCATCGTGGCCCAAATCCCATACGATGCGATTTACTCCTGCTGTTGCGGTGGTATCTTTCAAAGTTCGAATCACCTTTCCTGAACCATCAAGAATTTCTACCGTAGCCGTTTCATTTTCTCCTTCCGCCAAAAAGAAATTAATGTTGGCACCGAAATCGGGGTTCTTAGCTTTATAGTGTCGGTCACCAAGATTCTCAATTCGCCAGAACATATGCCATTGGGTAGCCCTTCTTATAGGAAATAAGTGTGCTGACTTTCCTTGGGTATCGGCCATTTCTTGAATAGGTCGAATATCATCAAGAATCCAAGCGCCCCTGCCATGGGTGCCTACAATCAAATCTCTATCACGTGCTTGAATACGCAAATCTCGCACGGAAACGTTTGGAAGGTTGTTATTGATTTTGGTCCAAGATTGGCCTTTGTTCCAGCTTGCAAAGATGCCATGCTCCATTCCTGCATAGAGCACATCGGGATTTACTGGGTCTTGTCGTACCACTTTTACATAGTCATCTTGTGGTAGTCCATTGGTTATTTTATTCCACGTTTTTCCGTAATCCGAAGTCATAAAAATATAAGGCCTAAAATCATCCATTCGATGCTGGTCAACCGTTATAAATGCTGTACCTGCCTCATGCTCAGAGGCGTGTATTTTAGCCACCCACGCAAATTTGGGCAGACCTTTTATGCGGTCATTAAGTTTGGTCCAAGTGGCACCCCCATCGCGTGTGAGCTGCACATTACCATCGTCAGTTCCTACCCAAATCACACCTTTTTCTACTGGTGATTCATCAATGTAAAGAATGGAACAGTGAAATTCTGCCGCAGTGTTGTCTTGGTAAATCTCTCCCCCAGAGGTGCGTTGTTTCGATTTATCGTTAGTCGTCAAATCAGGACTGATTTCCTCCCAAGAGTTACCTCTATCCGTTGATTTGAACACTACATTACCCCCAAAATACACAGTGTTTGGGTCATGAGGGGAAATGGTTATTGGTGAATCCCAATTAAACCGGTACTTGTGGTTTTCAATCGCATCGCCTGCCGAACCAATAATTTTTGGATAGGGGTGAATATTGCGAACGTTACCATATCTCGAATCAACATGAAAAATAACACCACCCTGCAGGTTGGCATACACCTCATGTTCACTACCCGGAATTGGAACGGCATAGTACCCGTCACCATACGCCAGGCCTTTCCAATGTCTTTTTAAGATACCCGCCGAATACAAGGAATTACTTGGACCGACCCAAGTACCATTATCCTGTAAACCACCGTAGACGTTATAGGGGTCTTGATTGTCTATAAAAATTTGATAGAACTGTGATAATTCAATATTGTTTATAATCTGCCAACTATCACCACCGTCATATGAAATTTGATATCCCCCATCGCTACCGTTTAAGATATAATTTGAATTGGTCGGATCAATCCAAAGGGCCTGATGATCTCCATGAACGGTAGTGGCAATTCGTTTCCAATTATTGCCGCCATCAACGGATCGACTCAACCGACCTGAAATGGAAAATAATATATCGGGGTTATTTGGGTCTACTCGTACATCACTATAATAAAATGGCCTAAAATTAATATTGGGGTCGTCATTCACCATCACCCAATTATCACCTCTATCCTCAGATCGGAATGCCGTAACTCCGCCTTGAAATTCCGTCATTAAATATATGATGTTCGGCTTGCTCTGTGTGTTATGAATGCCAGGCCGTGCCATTGGTTTCTTTGGAAGGCCGTTCATGATTTTTTCCCAGGTCTCACCGCCATCCATGGTACGGTAGACTGCAGTTTCCTTACCACCGTCATCAAAACGCCAAGGTTTCCTTCGGAATGTCCACATACCCGCATACATAATTCGTGGATTGCTCAAATCCATCGCAAGATCTGCACAACCGGTATCCTCATTGATGTAAAGT
>CAYNUM010000494.1:0-2480 GCA_964400025.1 uncultured Croceivirga sp. | reverse complement strand
GACTTGTTGTCTTGCACAAAAAAGGGTTTTGCCCCTGTTTCGCTTTCAAAAGTAGATTGGTTGAAACTCTCAAAAAAATAGCCCCTTGCGTCTTCAAAAACCCTCGGAACGATTTCGAAACAACCTTCTATATTGGTCTTATTGATTTCCATACTACGAAATTACTTCCAAAAGTCTTTTACTGTATCCACTTTTCAAAAAAGGTTCAGTTAATTTCTTGAATTGAGTTTTGGTAATGTACCCCATTTTGTATGCTGTTGATTCAATGGCGCCTATTTTCAGGCCTTGACGTTCTTCAATTACTTGTACAAATTGGGCAGCCTGCATCAAAGATGTAAAAGTTCCCGTGTCCAACCAAGCGGTTCCGCGGTCCATTATGGAAACTTTAAGTTTCCCCCTTTTAAGATACTCTCGATTCACATCGGTAATTTCAAGCTCTCCCCTAGGACTGGGCGCTATATTTTTTGCGATTTCAACGACCTCATTATCATAAAAATAAATTCCAGGTACTGCAAAATTAGATTTTGGTTCCGATGGTTTTTCTTCTATGGATATCGCCTTTCCTGTTTCGTCAAACTCAACCACACCGTAGCGCTCTGGGTCGTTCACATGATAGGCATAAATAATACCTCCATCTGGATCGTTGTTGGATTGTAGCAGTTCATCCAAACCTGAACCATAAAATATATTATCGCCAAGAATCAAGGCCACTTTGTCATCACCAATAAACTCCTCGCCAATCAAAAATGCTTCTGCCAGGCCATTTGGGGCCTCCTGCACGGCATATTCAAATCGGCAACCGTATTTTCTTCCATCACCCAACAACTTCTTAAACAACGGCAAATCGTGCGGTGTTGAAATAATCAATATTTCCCAAATACCCGACTCCAATAACGTGGATAGCGGATAATAAATCATGGGTTTGTCATATACTGGCATCAGCTGTTTGCTGACTGCCAAAGTGAGTGGATGTAACCTTGTGCCGGAGCCTCCAGCTAGAATTATTCCTTTCATTTGTTCTATTTGAGTAGGTTTAGGCTATACTTGAGTTTTCTTTTTCAACGTAGCGGTGCAAATACCAATCGATGGTTTTGGCTATGCCAGACTCAAAATTTTCATCGGCTCTCCAGCCCAGTTCATTTTCAATCTTACTGGCATCAATGGCATATCTAAAGTCATGCCCCGCCCTATCTTTTACGAAGGAAATTTGATCCTTATAGGAACCTTCTTTCTTTGGATGCTTATCATCTAATAACTCGCAAACCTTATTTGCGATGTATAAATTGTTGCGCTCGTTACGGCCTCCAATATTGTATGTTTCTCCTGACACTCCAGACTTGTAAGCCAATTCGATTCCTTTACAGTGGTCAAGTACATATAGCCAATCCCTAATGTTCGAACCATCTCCATAAATCGGAATTTCCTCACCACCCAATGCCTTTCTGATAATAGTTGGAATCAACTTTTCATCGTGTTGTTTTGGGCCATAATTATTGGAACAGTTTGTCGTAACAACGTTCATGCCATAGGTATGGTGATAGCTTCTAACAATAAAATCAGAAGACGCCTTGGAAGCACTGTACGGACTATTAGGAGCGTAAGGCGTAGTTTCCATAAATAGACCTTCTTTACCTAAAGTACCATATACCTCATCTGTAGATACATGGTGAAAGCGTGAATTTTTATAGGCCTCTTTATAAATTCCAGGGCCCACCATCCAATGTTTCTTCGCAACATCAATCAGATTGAAAGTGCCAATAATATTGGTCTGCATAAACGCATCTGGATTTGTGATTGAATTGTCAACATGCGACTCTGCCGCAAAATGAATTACCGCCACAAAATCATACTTTTTGAAGAGCGATTCAATGAGTTTTCTATCACAGATATCCCCCTCAACAAAGGTATATCTTGAATTATCCACGACCTCTGTGAGATTATCCAAATTACCTGCATAGGTCAACGCATCTAGATTTACCAAATGTATATCAGGATTATTTTCCAAAAAATAGGGAACAAAGTTGGAGCCAATAAATCCTGCGCCACCTGTAACCAATATATTATACATAATAATAGTATTACTTTTTTTGTAAATATATTCTTACTTATTTGTTTCGTTGAATTAATGTTGTGAAATCCCATTTTTTGGTGGTGGAACCTTACAATTACATTTATCATTAAGATTATACCATAATCTCAATATAATCGTTAGAAGTACTGTAAGAAACTACGCTTATTTTCATAAGGTAATTCTTTATAATGCTATTTAGCAATGAATCAGCAAGTTACCGAAAAACCATACATTCTTGCCGTTGACGACGAACAATTGAACCTAGAACTTCTTAGATTCATATTGGAACGCAATGCATTTGAATTCAAGGGTACCAATGATGACGATTACTTCTTCGAACTTTTGGAGCAAAGGCTTCATGATTTAATATTGTTCGATGTTATAATGCCCAGAATTTAGGGTTTCGAAC
>CAYNUM010000493.1:0-2486 GCA_964400025.1 uncultured Croceivirga sp. | reverse complement strand
GTACTTATGGGGGACTATTTGAATTTGAAACGAAAATCAATTCGGTGCTTTTGGCAAAGAAGAGCAATCAACAACAATCAGATATTCATAAAGCTTTTCAAAAGCTTGAGAAAGACGGCCTAGCACAATATAAAGTAAGTAAGCATGACCTAAAGATCACTTTTCTTAAACCTAGGGAAGATGATAAAACAGTCAATACGATTGCTCCTTTTGTCAATCAGTTGAATGCAACCAAGAAAGATAAATTTCAAAGTATTCTCAATTATGCTGAAAATACCAGTACGTGCCGAACCAATCTTATTTTAGGCTATTTTGGAGAAAAACGAAAAATACCTTGCGGAAGATGTGATATTTGCTTGCAAAAAAAGAGAAACAGTTCTTTGAATTTGGACACAAAATCCAATATCATTGAACTATTAACCATCGCAGATAGAACATCAAGGGAATTGGTGAATTTGATGAATATTGATGAAAAAAACATCATAAAGTCCATTCAAGAATTACTGGAAGAAGGCACGTTATTTGTTAAGGACAACAACGAATATGGAATCAAAAAGTAAAAAAAGGGAATTGCGAATTGTCTTTATGGGCACTCCTGATTTTGCAGTTGCAGGATTGGAAATTTTGATTGAAAAACAATACAACGTTGTAGGTGTAATAACAGCTCCCGACAAACCTGCCGGTAGAGGAAGAAAATTAACGGAATCTGCGGTTGAAAAGTATGCAGTCGCGAAAGGCCTTAAGGTTTTGCAACCTACCAATTTGAAAGATGAATCATTTCTTACTGAATTAAAGGGGTTACGACCAAATCTTCAAATAGTTGTGGCTTTTCGTATGTTGCCCAAAGTCGTTTGGAACATTCCAGAGTATGGCACGTTTAATTTACATGCCTCACTTCTGCCCCAATATCGTGGAGCTGCTCCTATCAATTGGGCTATTATCAATGGGGAAACGACCACAGGGGTGACCACATTTTTCATCGACGAAAAAATTGATACCGGTGAAATAATATTACAGAAAGAAACAGAAATTGGGCCCGATGAAAATGCGGGTGCTCTGCATGATAAGTTGATGGCACTGGGGGCCACATTAATTTTGGAAACGGTAGGTCAAATTGAAGCGGATATCGTCATCACTAAAAAGCAACCACAATTTGATGAATTCAAATTAGCCCCAAAAATTTTCAAGGATGACTGCCGAATAGATTGGTCGTTGCCGGGATCGAAGATTTTTGATTTTATAAGAGGATTATCTCCTTTCCCCACGGCGTGGTGCCAAATGAAGAATGGAGATTCAGAGTTAAGCGTAAAAGTTTTTGGTGCATCTTTTCATAAAGAAGCGCATGAACATGAAATAGGTAGTATTCAAACCACAAAAAATAGTTTAAAGGTTACTGTGGTAGATGGTTTCATTGAACTATTGACCATTCAGCTACCAGGAAAGCGAAAAATGGCTATTCAAGACGTATTAAATGGCCTAAAACTGGAGGGAAACGCCCATGTCCTGTAGGCCGCATTATTATTGGGATTGAGGGAAAAGTTAAATTTTCATCGCTTTTATCAACAAACTATTCAAGTTATCAACAAAAACCCTGATTTCCCTTGATTTTACTTGGTTCGGCGGCAATTCCGTATAAATTTGTTCAGCATTAAAATTATTTTAACAACAATTAATTTAATTCAATTATGAACAAAACAGAGTTAATCGATGCTATGGCAGCAGATGCTGGCATCACTAAAGCAGCTGCTAAAAAAGCATTGGAATCTTTCTTGGGCAATGTCGAAGGTTCCCTTAAAAAAGGAGGACGTGTTTCCTTGGTTGGTTTTGGATCATGGTCAGTTTCTAAAAGAAATGCTAGAGAGGGTAGAAACCCACAGACTGGTCAAACCATCAAGATTGCTGCAAAAAATGTTGTAAAGTTTAAAGCTGGTTCTGATTTGAGCGACGCTGTAAACTAATTTAATAGCTTTATATTGCACAAAAGCACCTCGTTTTAAGAGGTGCTTTTTTGTTTTTAGACCTTTTGTATTTATCATTTAAAATATTACATTTATTAGTAACTCAAGTAATCTAGGGTGGAGACAGAGCCAAAAAAAGGAAAATTATTGATTGCAGAACCGGCGTTGACGGGAGATGTTTCTTTCAATAGATCCGTGGTCTTGCTCGCCGAGCACAACGACGAAGGTGCTGTGGGTTTTATCTTGAACAAACCCCTCGATTATGATATCAGCGATTTAGTTTCTGAAATAAAAGTGCCACTAAAAGTGTTCAATGGAGGCCCCGTGGAACAAGACAATCTATACTTTATTCATAAAGTGCCCCATTTGATTGAAGACAGTATTGAAATCTCAGATGGGATATATTGGGGTGGTGATTTTGAAAAAATTGTTGAATTGGTGAATGACAATACCATTACCGAAAAAGACATACGGTTCTTTCTTGGATATTCTGGGTGGGCTTCGCTACAATTAGATCAAGAACTGACC
>CAYNUM010000492.1:0-2491 GCA_964400025.1 uncultured Croceivirga sp. | reverse complement strand
ACAAATCAAAAAAGAAAAGGTTGCATCATTGAGTAAGAAATTGTTTAGTTATATTCAATATCAACCATTGTTTTCTTTAATCGCTGAACCAATTCCTGAATTTCTTCTTCAGTATAGCTGGCAAAACCCATGCGTATGGCATTGCGGCCTAATTGGGCACGATCATACCGTTGCCAATTTCCGATTTCCAATTGGTGCGTTCTCGCCACTTCGGCCACTCTAGCCCAAGAATACTCAGACCGCAACTTCACCCAAACGGCCATGCCCCCTTTTGGGATTTCGAACTGAAAAAAGTTCTCCAGTTCCTGTTGTAATAGTTGACAGAACAAATCACGTCGTTGCTTGTAGATTTTTAGCACCTTACGAATATGCCGGTCCAAATCCCCGGATTTTATAAAATCCGCAAAGGTCAACTCCAGCAAGGCATCGCCTTGGCGATCTACAAAGCCCCGTAGTTTGGCGGCTTCATCCACAAATTCCTTAGGAGCAATTAAATACCCGATGCGATACACCGGGGCCACCGTTTTGCAAACAGAACCGATATAAATGACGTTTCCATTGGTATCATGGCTCGCCAAGGGTAAAATGGGCGCGTGATTGTAATGAAAATCATAATCGTAATCATCTTCTATGATGGCAAAATTGTAGGTTCTGGCCAGGTTTAAAAGATGGATTCTTCGTTTAGCTGAAAGGGTTACCGTTGTGGGATGGTGATGGTGCGAGGTCACATATACGGCTTTAATCGAGTGTTGTTGGCAGAGCTTTTCAATGTCATGGGTTACCAATCCGTTCTCATCCACCAAAACACATTTGATTTCGGCTTGCTGTTGTAAAAAAGTAAGGTCTGCTGATTCATAATTGGTATTTCCCACTACAATTATATCATCATGCTTTAGCAACAATTGGGCAGACAACCAAATGCCCATCTGACTGCCGCGCGTAATCAACATATTTTCTTTTGTGATATGGAGTCCCCTCGTGCTGTTCAGATAGTCCACCAGCACTTCACGCAAGGTATCATTACCATAAATGGAGTAATAGGATAAATGATCAAAAGCTGTCTTTCGGGCTGAAATCCTTCTATAGGTTCTCGAGATTTCATCGATGGGGGTCAGTCTCGCATCTGAAACGCCATCGTTGATATATAGAACTCCATCCTGCTTTTTTACTGATTTTTCAGCCAAGATATCATTCGCATAAAATGAAAATCCGGTATTTGCAGTACCACCAAAACCATCAAAATCATCCAGTTTTTGCTGCTGCAGTACGGGCAAATTACTACGTACAAAGGTTCCCTTTTTGGGAATGCTCTCCACCCAACCCTGTAATAGCAACTCCTCATAGCAGGCCACGATAGTCTTCCTGTGGACCTGTAATTGTTCCGCCATCAATCGACTACTTGGCAATCTGGTTTCAGGAGCCAGGGCCTGGTTTTTAATCAATTGAATGATTTGATTGGCCACCTGTAAGTACAAGGGTTGATGGTTTTTCCTATCCAATTGAATACTGGTTTTGTATGGAAACATCTGGACTACGAATTATATAAAATCTGGACTATTTCGATAGACCACAAAATTACTACCTTTGAAACAGGAAATCAAAAAATCGAACGGACAACTAAGAATATATCGAGATGCAAGACTATCCAAAATCAAAATTAAATCGCATAAAACGGGGGCAGAACAGGGCCACTTATGATGTGGGCAACATCAACACCATTCTGGATGCTGGTTTTATCGGTTATGTGAGCTATGTGTACGAAAACAGGGCCATCACCCTACCCATGGGCTATGGAAGAAAAGGGGACAAAATCTATTTACACGGTTCCCAAGCGAATCGAATGTTGCTGGCCTTGATTGAGGCCAAAGAAATTAGCATGACCGTCATGCACTTGGATGCTTTGGTCTTAGCACGTTCCGGTTTACATCACTCCGTCAACTATCGTTCTGCCACCTTGTTTGGGTCTGTAAAAAAGGTGGAGGCCCCAGAAAAAAAAGAGGCTGCCCTATTTTGCTTTATGGAACACATGATGAAAGGGCGTTGGGATGGCATACGGCCCATGCATCCTGAGGAATTGGACCGTACGTTGGTCGTAGAGATGACGATTGAAACCGCCTCAGCCAAAATACGGGATGTTGGGGTTGGCGATGAACCTGAAGATTATGAATTGGATGTCTGGGCTGGTTTGGTGCCCCTGCGACAAATAGCGGACTACCCTATTCCTGACCAAGGCAAACCACAAGAAATGGAAATCCCTGAACATATTTTGGAGTATTACCATCAAAACAAATACGTGCATGAGTAAAAAAAGAAATGTCGGCATCTTCATCTTTGATGAAGCCGAAGTCCTTGACTTTGCCGGCCCCTTTGAAGTGTTCGGCGTTACTTCAGAGTTGAACAACCATGAGTTGTTCGATGTCTTTACCGTGGGTGAAAGCCTTGAATCCATTTCAGCGGTCAACGGATTGTCCGTTAATCCGACCTATGATTT
>CAYNUM010000491.1:0-2495 GCA_964400025.1 uncultured Croceivirga sp. | reverse complement strand
CTTTTTGAGGCCCTGATATGTTGCTCGCACCATCTGCATACCATAGACATTATGTGCCTTTCTATGACTACAGGGATGGCCATCATAATCGTGGCGCACGTCCAAGTTGGCCGTTTTTGTAGGTACCTCCATGACGGCTGGTTCGTTCATATCGTTCCAGACCCCATGGACCCCTATTTCAGAAATCATTTCACGGTAAAGCCCGGCCCACCATTCACGTACCTCGGGGTTGGTAAAATCAGGAAATTTGCATTCCCCTGGCCATACCTTTCCCTTAAAATGTGGACCATCTGCACGTTTACAGAAGTAATCGTTATCCATGGCTTGTTGGTATACCCAATAGTCAGGATCAATTTTCAAACCTGGGTCAATCATGGTCACCGTTTTGAACCCATCTTTTTCCAGTTCGGCCACCATCTTTTTTGGATTCGGAAAACGCCTGTTGTTCCAAGTAAAACAGCGAAAGCCCTCCATGTAATCAATGTCCAGATAGATGGCATCGCATGGAATTTGATGTTTTCTAAAATTGGTTGCCAATTGCTTGACCCTTTTCTCTGGGTAGTAACTCCATTTTGACTGGTGGAAACCTAAAGCCCACATTGGTGGCAATTCAGGAACACCGGTCAAATCGGTATAGGCTTCGACAACCTGAGAGATTTTAGGCCCAAAAAAGAAATAATAGTTCATTTGACCACCATCAGCCCAAAAACTGGTCAGATTTCTTTTTTCATGGGCAAAATCAAAATAAGTGCCAAATGAATTATCGAAGAAAATACCATAGGCCATCTCATTGTGTAGCCCCACAAAAAAGGGTATGGACTTATATAAAGGTTCTTGATCCTTGCCATAGGCATAGGAATCCGTTACCCAATTCGATACTCTTTTACCCTTAAGGTTGGTGTGGGATGCCTTATCACCCATGCCATAAAAACTTTCTCCGGTTTGGGTGACCTTAGTCATTTTTACGATGTTTCCGCCATAATCGTAGTTCTCTTCCCAGTGAAAGCCGGTATCATCTTCGCTAATGGGCATATCCTCTAAATCGTGAATGTTGATTTTGAGATTACTCTTATTGATGTATATCCGTATTTTGGAGGTCTCTACCACATACTCGGGAATTTCATCGGTTACTTCAAGTTTGTTGTAACCCGTAATGACTTCTTTACTGATTGCATAAGAGAAATCAGGTTCAAACGCATTTTCAGTGGCATATCGGAAGCGTATCATGCTATCACGCATGACCGTAAGCTCTAGAATCACTCCATTTTGCGTGGTAAAATAGAGTTTGTCATTATCTTGTTTGAAGTCTACTATATGGTTTGGAAAAAGGTTGCCCCTTTTTTCTATTTCTGTGTTGGTAATCATAGCATGATGATGTTAAGACTAACAAAAAAAGCACTTTAACCTGAAAAAAGGAAAAGTACTTTTTAACAAATGTTGTACTACAAGGTTGTAGTTGTTGGGATTCTATTTGTAAATGAGCAATCCTAAAGGTGGTATATCTACTTCAATAGAGTTTTCTCGGCCGTTCCACGCCTTTTTGGAGGGTTTTGCGGTTTTTTTGCCTGTTCCGCTACCCGCGTACTTTTCATCGTCACTATTGAATACCAATTTCAACTGCTTGCTACCAGATACGCCAACCCTATATTTCCTTCTGGGCACTGGAGTGAAATTCGCTATGACTACCAAATCATTTTTGGAATCATGCCCCTTTCGAATGTAGGTAAGCACTGAGTTTTCAGCATCGTTCCATTCAATCCATTCAAAACCTTCTTGACTGAATTGTTTCTCATATAATGCAGGCTCGTTTTTATATACCTTATTCAAATCTTGGATAACCTTCTGAATACCTTGATGAAAATCATAGTCCAGTAAATGCCAATCGAGGCTCTCTTGAAAATTCCATTCTGAGGTCTGCCCGAATTCACCACCCATGAATATCAAATTGGCCCCTGGGTGCGTGAACATATAACCGAACAATAATCGAAGGTTTGCAAAACGCTGCCATTCATCCCCCGGCATTCGATATATGAGGGAGTTTTTACCGTACACTACCTCATCATGTGAAAAAGGCAACATAAAATTCTCAGTAAAGGCGTAAGTCATACTAAATGTGATATCACCTTGATGATGTTTTCGGTATACCGGTTCTTTTTTGAAGTATTCCAGGGTATCGTGCATCCAACCCATCATCCATTTCATTCCAAATCCGAGGCCGCCAAAATGTACCGGTTTCGAAACTCCACTAAATGCCGTGGACTCTTCTGCGATGGTCTGTACTCCTTTGAAACTAGCATAAACTTCTTGGTTCATCTCCCGAATGAAAGACATGGCCTCAAGGTTTTCATTGTTTCCATACATATTGGGTTCCCATTCACCATCTTCCCTAGAATAATCAAGGTATAACATTGACGCAACGGCATCAACCCGAAGGCCATCTGCATGGTACTGATCTAACCAAAATACAGCATTACTAATAAGAAAGGCCCTGACTT
>CAYNUM010000490.1:0-2499 GCA_964400025.1 uncultured Croceivirga sp. | reverse complement strand
CCGCTCCTGCTCCTTTTATAATGAGTGGTTGTTGCGGATAACGATCAGTGTAAAACAGAACGATATTATCGCTTCCTTCCAGATTATAAAAGTCATGACCCTTCGGAATTTCCTGGAGTCCGACCCTTGCTTTTCCATTTTCAAATTGGGCCACATACTTTAATTTACAATCTTTTGTTGCGGCCGACTCATAAAGCTTTTGAAATGAACCTTCATGCTTTTTTAGGCTGTCGAAGAAGTCTTCATTATTCTTCGATTCCAAACTTTCTGATGGCAGAAAAGCATCGTTTTCGATTTCTTCAATACCCATTTCATAGCCGCTCTCCCTAGCCAGAATTAGAATTTTTCGCATTACATCTACTCCGCTCAGGTCAATAGTTGGGTCGGGTTCGGTATAGCCTTGTTCTTGAGCTTCTTTTACCACATCATGAAATGTGGTGCTATCATTGAAATTGTTGAAGACAAAATTGAGACTGCCCGATAATACAGCTTGGATTTTATTGACCCTATCCCCAGAAACAATAAGATGTTTTAAGGTATCTAGTATAGGAAGACCTGCCCCTACATTGGTTTCAAAAAGGAAGGGCGCATTAAATTGCTTTGATAACTGTTTTAGCTCGAGGTAATTCTGAAGATTCGATGAACATGCAATTTTATTGCAAGTGACTATGGCAATGCTATTGTTAAGATAATTGGCATAACTGTCCGATACCACTTTACTGGCGGTGTTATCCACAAAAATGCTATTTCGGTAATTAAGCTTTTTGACCATGTCCAAAAAAGCGGTACCATCGGCCTTCAGGCCATCAGCTAATGGGTTTTGCCAGTCATTTAAGTCAATACCGTCTTCATCGAACGCCATTTTCCTTGAATTTGAAATTCCGATAACCCGAAGATTCAATTTCAGTTCTTTTTTCAAGTATTTCTTTTGTTGCAGCATTTGGGCCAATAATCGAGACCCTACGTTACCAACCCCCATTATGAAAAGGTTCAGCTGCTTGATGTTTTCTTCAAAAAATTCCTCATGCAAGGTGTTGAGTGCTTTTTTTACATCACTCTTTTGAATAACAGCAGAAATATTTCGCTCTGAAGCACCTTGGGCAATGGCCCTTATGTTGACATTGTTCTTTTCTAGGGTGCTGAACATTTTTCCACTCAGACCTTGGTGACTTTTCATGTTGTCCCCAACTAGGGCGACGATAGCCAAATCTTTTTCCACTAGAGTAGGTAATATTCTATATGAGGAAATTTCATGGGTAAATGAGGCATCAATAGCCTTTTGGGCTCTATCAGCATCATCATTTGAAATACCTACGCAAATAGAATGTTCGGAGGAAGCTTGCGTGATTAAAACGACACTTATGTTCTCTAGAGAAAGAGTTTCAAAAAATCGTTTGGATATACCAGGTATACCAACCATTCCTGGTCCTTCTAGAGATAAAAGGGCTACCCCGCCAACATGGCTGATACCGCGTACCGTCTTATCTTGACCATGCTTGCTTTTGACAATGAGCGTACCTTCTTCTTCAGGTGCAAACGTATTTTTTATCAGAATCGGAATTTCTTTGCCTAAAACGGGCTGTATGGTCGGTGGATATAAAACCTTGGCTCCAAAATGTGAGAGTTCCATAGCCTCTTCATAGGAGATTTTTGAAATTGACCGGGCTTGTTTAACCAATTTTGGATTGGCGGTGTACATACCACTGACATCGGTCCAAATCTGGAGCTCTTTCGCGTCGGTGGCCGCCGCTATAATTGCGGCTGTATAGTCAGATCCTCCTCGGCCCAATGTTGTGTTAGCGCCCTGCGCTGAAGATGCCACAAAACCAGGAACCACTGTGATTTTGTTGTTTGTATCGATAAAGAAGTCTTTACATTCGGCATTGGTCAAATCAAAATCAACATTGGCGTTGCCAAAATTTTCGTCTGTTGTAATGAGTTCTCTTCCGCTTTTTAAACCTGCCTGAAGTTTAACCGATTTGAAGTAAGAGGTGATAATAAATGAAGAAAGTAATTCTCCATAACTCACTACTTTGTCAGAAAGTTTTTGGGTGCGCTCACCTATTAGGTAAGCACCTTGAATTAGGGTCTCAAGTTCATTGAGATTGCTTTTGACATGACTTAAAATTCCGCTTTGTTCATTTATTGGAAACAGTTCTTTTACGGTCGAAATATGTCTTTGCTCAATTTCTTCCAAGAGCTCTTGGTAGCCCTCGTTTTTATGTGATGCCAAATCCAGACTGGAAAGTAACAAGTCGGTCACACCGCCCAAAGCTGAGACTACAATGACCACTTTATTGGACGATTGGTCAGAAACAACTTTAGTTACTTGTTTTATATTTTTTGCGTTAGCGACAGAAGTACCGCCAAATTTTAAGACGTTCATTGTGAAAAGGTTGAAAGTAAATATGAAATAAAAATCAGAGCTATATTTAAAGAAGAACTACCCCAAAGGGGTTGTGATAGCTGTACCTGTAGCGAAAAAACGATTGATATTTG
>CAYNUM010000489.1:0-2500 GCA_964400025.1 uncultured Croceivirga sp. | reverse complement strand
GGGCAACCTAATGAAGATAGTCTCAGGGGAAAATATCGGCACAACTGTTCATTAACGGCATAAAAATTGATTCTCAAAACGAAAATTCGTTTCTATGAATGAAGAAATAGACTTTATACTGGATACCACCAAAGAAAGTATGGATGGGGCCATGTCGCACTTAGAAAAAGCATTCATTAAAATTAGAGCTGGTAAAGCAAGCCCTGCAATGTTGTCTACGGTGATGGTTGAATACTATGGTTCACAGACCCCTTTATCTCAAGTAGCCAATATCAACACTCCTGATGCGCGGACCATTTCAGTACAACCTTGGGAAAAAACCATGATTCCTGAGATTGAAAAAGCCATTATGAATTCAAACTTAGGCTTCAACCCGATGAATAATGGTGAAAGTGTTATCATCAATGTTCCGCCTTTGACCGAAGAACGAAGACGTGATTTGGTAAAGCAAGCAAAAGCCGAAGCCGAAGATGCCCGGGTAAGTGTTCGTAACGCTAGGCAAGATGCCAATAAAGAACTCAAAAAATTGGACATCTCTGAAGACCTCCTGGGAAATGCAGAAATAGATGTACAAGAACTTACCGATGCCTACATCAAAAAAGTTGAAGATGTTCTTGAACTTAAGGAGGTCGAAATAATGAAGGTCTAGTTTCGGCGTTCTTCTTAGGCTTAGACCCTATCATTTTTTACATTTGCAGCCCAAACAGACGATCCCACGGATTTGTTTGTTTCCCAGTTAAATCTGAGGTTTCCATTTTTTGAACTAAGTGAGGAGACCTTAAATTCAAGGGATAAAGTCGTTTTTGAATGTTAAAGGAATTTTTGCAAGGTTTTTGGTCAACTACCGCCCGACTCATTCTAAGAAATAGAATAGTTATCCTAATCATTATATTGGGCATAACGGTTTTCATGAGCCTACAATGGAAACACATGCGTTTCTCAAACACAGAGGCAAACGTTTTACCTGATGACCATTCTGAAACCTTACAATACGAGGCATTTGTTTCGGTATTTGGTCAAGAAGACAATGCCATCGTACTTGCCGTTCAAGATAGTCTTTTGTTCTCGCCTGAAAATTTTAATCGATGGAACCGGCTTAGCAAACAATTTCAGGCCAATCCCGAGGTTGATGTAGTGCTTTCCACAGAAAACCTTCAAGAGTTAATTAAGGATAATGACAAACAAGAGTTTGTACTAAAACCTCTGGTCGAAGGTGAACCTTCTTCTAACGAAGAAATACTCGCCATAAAAAACAAGCTTTTTGAAAAGATGCCTTTTTACGAAAGCCTTTTGTTTAATGGAGAAACCGGTACGATACGAACTGTAATTTATCTTGATAAAGACATTCTGAATACAAGTGCGAGAAACGAATTCATTCTAAACGAGCTTGAAAACCTTGTTAAGAATTTTGAAGGAGATACGCAGTTGGATGTTCGGGTATCAGGCATGCCGTACATCAAAACCTGGAATTCCAAAATCATTATCGATGAGATAGGTGAGTTCATATTAGCGGCACTTTTGGTTACTTCAATCATCTTCTTTTTCTTCTTTAGAAGTTTTAGGGCCACACTCATATCGGTTTGCGTGGTAATTGTTGGTGTAATGTGGACCCTTGGTATTTTAGGGCTCTTTCAATTCGAGATTACCATATTAACCGCACTAATCCCTCCTCTAATTATTGTTATAGGAATTCCGAATTGGATCTTCTTAATTAATAAGTACCAACAAGAGGTCAAAAAACACGGTAACCAAGCGCTCTCTCTTCAACGTGTCATTACCAAAATCGGAAATGCCACTTTAATGACCAATGTGACAACGGCACTTGGTTTTGCCACTTTTATCATTCTTGATAGCGACCTACTCAAAGAGTTTGGCATAGTAGCGTCATTGAGCATCCTTTGCATATTCATCCTTTCACTGACCATTATACCCATCGTGTATAGCTTTATGGCCATTCCAAAAAGCAAACACCTTCGACATCTCAACAAGAAATGGATGGACACCTTTGTGAATTGGATGGAACGCGTGGTGAGAAACCATCGCATTGCAGTATATGTCACTACAATCACCGTTTTGGTATTAAGCATAATTGGTATTTATCAAATTCAAATTACAGGAAGTCGCATCGAGGATCTTCCCAAAAATGCTACCTTCTTTAAAGACATTCGGTTCTTCGAAAAAGAATTTGATGGTATTATGCCTGTTGAAGTTGTAGTTGATTCGAAAAAGAAAAATGGCATCTCTAAATTGGCCACCCTAAGACGGATGGACCGCCTTTCAAAAGAGATTGATGAGATACCCGAGCTCTCCAAAACACTTTCAATTGTCAATTTGGTCAAATATTCGAAACAAGCTTTCCATCAACGGATGACCATCGAGGCCGAAAACTTCATGGGCAGTTTGATTGGAGCGGCTTTGTCGACAAAGTTTAAGTTTAATAACGATTTAGCCAAATTGGGGTTCAGCAATGTTTATGGTAGGTTTTGCAATCGATGCTTTA
>CAYNUM010000488.1:0-2502 GCA_964400025.1 uncultured Croceivirga sp. | reverse complement strand
TTCTCTTTATCGTTTGGGGCCATACCTTAGAAAAATCTGATGCAGTTTTATCTATTCCTAATATTGAAGTGAAAAAGGAGCATTTAAGATTGAACCCCAATGAAGGTAGATGGTATCATGAACAAAAACCTTTCAATGGCTATAGTGTCGTTTATTACGAAAATGGGAAGATAGCCGAAAGAATAGGATTCGTAAATGGAAAGCGACAAGGACCTGCATTCAAATGGTACGAAAATGGGAACATATCAAGTGAGAAGCACTATTTGAACAACCGATTGGAAGGTATTACCAAAACTTGGTGGCCCAATGGAAAACAAAGTACTGAATCAAACTATCTCAACCGAAAACGACATGGAGAGCAATTAAAATGGTATCCCACAGGGCAACTCGCAAGACGAAACCAATTCGTCAATGGAAGGGAAGAGGGCCTGCAGCAGGCATGGCTCCAAACCGGTAAACTTTATGCCAACTATGAAGCTAAAAATGGTCGGTTTTTTGGTTTGAAAAGGTCTAATCTTTGTTATCAACTAAAGGATGAAGTGGTTCAAAAATAGTCTGCCCCTTATTCTGTTACTGTTCTATGGTTGCAGCGAACATAAAAAGTTCAAAAAATCAAGTCGTGTAGAGCAATTACCTTATTATAATGATGCGACGTTTACCCCCTATTGGGCAAATGGTGACCATCAAGATTTACATAAAGTTCCCTCTTTTACTCTTGTCAACCAGCTTGGTGATACCATTACCGAGCAAAATTTTAAGGATAAAATTTATGTTTCCGACTTCTTCTTTACGGCTTGCCCAGGTATTTGCCCTAAAATGACATCGAACATGCTTTTGGTACAAGAGGAATTTAAAGACGACGATGAGATTTTATTACTATCACATTCGGTGACTCCTGAATACGACTCCGTTTCTGTTTTGAAACGATATGCAGATTTGAAAGGAGTGCTGCCCTATAAATGGCATTTGGCGACGGGGTCGAGAAAAGAGATTTATGACCTTGGCCGTGAGGCCTATTTCGTAGAAGAAAACTTGGGTATTCCTAAGGGTGAAGATGATTTTCTACATACCGAGAACTTTATTCTGGTCGATAAAAACAGGCATGTTAGAGGCATCTATAATGGCCTAAACAAAACGGCCATTGCACAGTTAATAGCAGATATCAAAACGTTGAAAGAGGAAGGATAAACAGATCCAACTTAAAAATTCTTAAAAATGTTTAATCTTTTTAATTAAAGATTAAACATTTTGTATTTTTATACCAATCAAAAAATTGCAAAATGTTCGGATTATTCAATAAGAAATCAGAAAAAGAAAAGCTACAGGATAAATATGCCAAGCTTATGGCTGAGGCGCACAAACTTTCTACCAGTAATCGTAAACTTAGCGACGAAAAAGTGGCTGAAGCAGAGGAAGTGATGAAGCAAATTGATACTCTGGTTTAACCTATGGAACATAATTTCTCTGAACGTGAACTTGACCGTATCATTGAAATGGCCTGGGAAGACCGCACACCCTTTGAGGCAATAGAATTTCAATTTGGAATTCCAGAGAAAGAGGTAATCAAAATCATGCGAAGTGAGTTGAAGCGAAGTAGTTTTAACCTTTGGCGTAAACGGGTAAATAGTGGGGTCAGTCAAAAGCACCTTAAAAAGCGAAACCCTGAAATTGACCGGTTCAAGTGTACCAGACAACGTACAATCTCCAACAATAAAATCAGTAAGCGCTAGTGGGTTTTGATTCCCTCAAAACGGACATTTTTAATACTGACTTGGACTTCATCCAAGGCCGTATTAAAGCCATTGACCCTTTGAGTTATGGTAAATCAAGAAATTTTGTAGACGGTGCCGTCACCTACCTGTCTCCATACATATCACGGGGAGTCATCAGCACAAAACAAGTTTTGATGTCCGTTTTGAATCGGGGCCATACCCCAAATCAAATTGAAAAATTTATTCAAGAATTAGCATGGCGCGACTATTGGCAACAAATATGGATTGCCAAAGGAGATGATATAAATCGAGACCTAAAACGCCCTCAACCAGATGTTGAACATGACAACATACCCACCGCGGTAGTTCAAGCGAAAACTGGTATAGAGGCAATTGACAACGCAATTACTGAATTTTATAAAACAGGCTATCTACACAATCACGTTCGCATGTATATCGCAGCCATATGTTGTAATGCAGCCAAATCACATTGGTCATTACCTGCAAAATGGATGTACTATCATCTTTTGGACGGCGATTGGGCCAGTAATGCACTAAGTTGGCAATGGGTAGCAGGAGCGAATAGCAACAAAAAATATATAGCAAATCAAGAAAACATCAATAAGTTCTGTCATACCAATCAACGAAACACTTTTTTGGATATCTCTTATGAAGAATTGGCCATTATGGACATCCCTCAAGAGCTGACCGAGACAGAACCTCTTAAACTCAAAACCAAACTACCGCAGAAGAGTTCAGTAAACATTGATTGTTCACTACCCACTTTGAT
>CAYNUM010000487.1:0-2518 GCA_964400025.1 uncultured Croceivirga sp. | reverse complement strand
CCATTATTATGGTTGTACTTCTGCTGGCTTGGCTCTTTCAAGATGTTCTTGGTCTTAGCAAAAAGCACTTTATTTTGGGAACCTCGATATTAGTTGTTTTGATTACAATACCAATGTTAATCGAAACGTTTCCTTTTTAGGCCAGCGTTAATTTTATCGGAAAGAGGTTGTGCGATGAAATCAAAGCAGGTATATTTAGTTTAATGAACGAAAGCAAACAAACAAAATACGACCGGGCCTATTTGAGAATGGCCGAAGAATGGGCAAAATTATCCTATTGCAAACGCAAACAAGTTGGTGCAATTATTGTGAAAGATAGAATGATAATATCCGATGGATATAACGGTACACCAACAGGATTTGAAAATATCTGCGAGGATGAGGACGGGTATACCAAATGGTATGTTTTGCACGCTGAGGCCAATGCCATTTTAAAAGTGGCCTCGTCAACGCAATCTTGTGAAGGAGCGACCTTGTATGTTACGTTGTCACCTTGTACTGATTGTAGTAAGCTGATCCACCAGTCTGGTATAAAGCGTGTGGTATACAAAACAGCCTACAAAGACGATTCTGGTCTGCGATTTCTTGAAAAAGCTGGTGTTGAAATTGTGCATTTACCGATTATTGAGGAATTATCCCATTAAAATGCTATGGAGAAAAAATTTGGATACATATGGCCTACAATTTT
Source organism: uncultured Croceivirga sp. (assembly GCA_964400025.1). Classification (GTDB taxonomy): domain Bacteria; phylum Bacteroidota; class Bacteroidia; order Flavobacteriales; family Flavobacteriaceae; genus Croceivirga. The sequence continues at coordinate 1,830 of CAYNUM010000487.1, read as the reverse complement.
GGCATTGGTGCTAGCCATCGGTATTTTCATTGGTGGCAAGCTCCACTTCAATGATTCTCCTGAAAAACTGTTTTCTACAAATTCAAAAAAAGACAAACTCAATCGCCTAATCGATTACATTGATTACGAATACGTTGATGAAGTAGATACTGACAGTATTGTCGACGTTACGGTAAACAACATACTTGACAAGTTAGACCCCCATTCAATCTACATTCCAAGAGATCAAATGGCTGAGATCGAAGAAAACATGAAGGGAGATTTTGTTGGAATAGGTATTCGATTTAACAAGTTTCGCGACACTGTCACTGTGGTTAGAACCATAGAAGACGGCCCAAGTGACAAAAAAGGCCTTCAAGCTGGTGACAAAATTTTGATGGCCAATAAAGACACGCTCTACGGTAAGCGAATTCCCAATAGCAGCTTGGTTGATAAGTTAAAGGGCAAAAGTGGTACAAAGGTTAAGCTCAAGGTATTTCGAAAGTCGGAAAACAGAATTTTCGATGTTACCCTTAAAAGAGATGTGGTACCCATACGGAGTGTCGATGCCCGTTTTATGCTCACCAATAAGATGGGATATCTGCGTATTAATCGTTTTGCAGAGTCAACCTTCAAGGAATTTAAAGAGGCACTTTTTGAACTGGAAAAAAGAGGGGCTAAAGAACTGGTACTTGATTTAAGGGACAACCCTGGGGGATATTTGGGCATCGCTGAACAAATGGCCGATGAGTTTCTTGAAGATGGAAAGCTCATCTTATTTACTAAAAATAAAAAAGGGAAAATAAGCAAGGCCTATGCTACCAATCGTGGTGCTTTTGAAAATAGGCCGGTTTACGTTTTAATCAATGAACGATCTGCTTCGGCCAGTGAAATTATTGCTGGGGCATTACAAGACAATGACGTGGGTACAATTGTTGGAAGAAGGTCTTTTGGCAAGGGGCTGGTACAACGCGAAATGGATTTGGGAGACGGTTCAGCCGTTCGCTTAACGGTATCGCGATATTATACCCCAACAGGGCGTTCCATTCAAAAGCCCTATAACAATGGCAATGAAGACTATTACCAAAAATTCTTGGATCGTTTCAATAGCGGTGAACTGGTTTCGGTTGATAGTATCAAGGTTGCCGATTCACTCCGTTTTGTAACCCCAAAGGGAAAGGTCGTATATGGAGGTGGTGGAATCATACCAGATGTTTTTGTTCCGATTGGGACGTTGGATGAGGAAAAGGTAGAAAGTCTGGATTCCTCAGGATTCTTTTCTGATTTCGTGTTTCGCTTTTTAGAGCTCGATCGTAGTCGATTTTATAACTATCCGCAGAATGAGTTTATCAATGATTACAGGGTAGACGATATCATTTTTGAACGATTCATAGATTATTTGCTGAATCGTAACATCAAAATGGATTTTTACGGTAATGAAAAGAAAATAAAAACCTATTTAAAAGGTAATATCGCCGAACAATTGTACTCTCCTGATATCGCTTCACAAATAAAATCCGAACATGACCGCATGCTCAATAAAATTTTGCGACTGAGTTCACAAGAATCCGTTTCCAATTTAGAAAAGGCGGTTCAAGATTGACCCTATTGGTTTTTAATTTTTTCTTCAATTTTTTTGGAGGTCGCAAAAATCAAAAGGAGCACAATGGCGCATGCTGAGGCCAAAATTCCTATACAGGCAATAAGACTATTTCCCTCAAATAAATTATTAAAGTCCAATAAGGTAATATTATATACCGCAAGACCCAGGGCCAATAATATCAATATGGTAAGAAGTGTTCTATTCATGTTTAATTTGACTGAAATAATTCGCTGACGTTGGCACTAAAT
>CAYNUM010000486.1:0-2519 GCA_964400025.1 uncultured Croceivirga sp. | reverse complement strand
AGTCTTTGTTGGTATATACCACAAAAATACCGCCTTCGGGTCTTGAATATTGGGCTTTAATGTCTTGAATCTCTTTCTTGAAATTCTGAAATTCCAAATCAATACCGATTGCCGTTTGGTATTCTTTGAATAATTGAACAGCAGCTTGATATGCGCTATCTGTTGTTGTCTCAATTATCTCTACCATGGCACATCAAAGCTTTTATAATTTCAGCAGTTTACACCTTTAGCTTGAGCATATCACCCATACCAAAGGCATTGAAAAGTCCCTCATGAATTTGTGCCAATTGGGTGTTGTAAGGGCCGATATGGTCTCCCATGCCCATTTTATCAACTACGGTTCTAGCGGGTCGTTTGCCCGCAGGGGTGCTGATTAAGTTGGCAATCGCGTCTGCAACGTTCTGTGGGTCTTGGGCTGGGTTGTTGGCCAAAGCCCCTTCAAAGCTTTCGAATGCCTGTTGAGGGGCATGAATCATATCGCCATAACCTTCATCTTGTGAGCGGTCAGACGGTTTTAGCAAGCTATCAAAGAAGCCTGTGGGATATCCGCCAGGCTCCACCAGGCAAGAGTCTACCCCGAAACCTGACAATTCAATTCTGTAATTCTCGGCCATAGCTTCAAGCGCCCACTTTGAGGCATTATATGGTCCGTAAAACGGAAAGGTCATTCGCCCTAAAATACTGGAAACATGTACCAGCAAACCCGAGCATTGCTTTCTTAAGTGTGGTAAGGCCGCTCGATTGACCCGCTGTACACCAAAAACGTTGACGTCAAACAACTTCTTAAAATCATCGATGGTGAACTGTTCTTGAATGCCCAGTACGCCGATACCAGCATTGTTTATGACGACATCAAGCCCTCCCAAAAGTTCAATTCCTTTTTGAATTCCCTTATTGACGCTATCATCATCTGTAACATCTAGATCAATGATTTTCGCCCCTAAGGCCGAAAGCTCGTCTGCCGCCGCTTTATTTTTTAATTGGGGATTTCGCATGGTGCCTACCACGGCATGCCCCTCATTCAATAGTGTTTTTACGGTTAAGGCCCCAAAGCCTCCGTTTGCTCCTGTGATTATAATTTTTGACATTCTATTCTGTTTTTAATTGATACTTCTATAAATCTATAAATAAGTTGATTAAATGTGTAAGGTTCTAATGGTCTGCGGAGTCATTGAATTGCCACAAGACATTAACCAATTGCCATTTTCCGTTCAATTTAACGATATGCATATAGTCTATCCAATCATCGGCGATTAGCTTCACAGAAGCGGTTCGGTCAAAAATGTCGAGAATAATGACTTCTTTCTTGGGGTTTTCGGGAAACGCATCACCATTTTTGTTGTAGGTTTCAGCCAGTAATATCATCGCATCAGTAAAAGTTTCGCGGAGGTATTCCTTTCCAGTTTCTTTATTCGTCCAAAATGTTCTTTTGACCATTCTTGGATGTGCGGCTCTCTCGAACTGTTCGGGTTTGCCATTATGTTGTGATTCGATATAGTCCAAGGCCACTTGAGTAATCTCAAGGGAGTCTTTTTTGGTCTGCGCTTGAATGGCCATTGTCGAGAGAAAAAAAGTGGTTGCTAAGAACACAAAAGTAAGTTTCATAGGGCTTTGATATTGCTACGGTTTTAGAACTGTTCTTTGAACCAAAATACGCAAAACGGAAAGGCCTTAAACTTAAAGTATTGCCAATTTCAACCGTACTTTTAAAAGAATTAAAGGGTCAACACCGACCAAATTTCGAAGTGATTTCTGGGGCGTTAAAAAAGTACTTTGACCTGTTCGATTTTTCTATTTTAATTGAAAAGTTGCTGGAGAACTTAATGTTCCGCTCGCATTGACCGCTTTAATTTCATAAGCACCAGGTGCATCCTTCAAGATATACTTTGTGCCAAAGGACTGATGGACAAATTCCCCATCCTTATAAATATTATACGCTGAGACCCAACTTCCTTTATCCAAGTCGTCTGAAGCATCCCAGGTCAAAACTCCATTTTCAAATACCACATTCTTCGGAGTTGTGGGAGGAGTCATATCCAATTCAGGTACAGCTCCCATCATCAAAGCCTCAATTTCCTGTGCAATCAAATCATCTTCTCGCTTTTTTTGGATGTGTCCTTGTTTTTTGTTCATCGCATCATCCCAAGTGCAAACTCCTTTTTCAGTCAAAGTAATGGTACCGTTTAAAAAGGCCCTGTAATTTTCGCCCTCACCGCGAATGGCATAATGAAGGGCAATTTGATCGTTGCTGTGTCGGGTAATACTTTCTGCCCCACCTCTGTACTCAAAGTGTTTCTCATAACTCACTCGGGCGATATGGTTTTCAGGCAGTGTTTTTAAACCTTGACCCGACATCACGTTTCCATTATTGGCATTAAAATAGTCGCCGTTGCCATTTTCCCATCCCGAAGCGATAAAAGGCGCGGGGCAATTTTCAATGACGTAACGGCACATACGGTTTCGTTCCTCATTGAGGCATGACCAATCGGTATAGGAGCAGAGGTGGTCTGCACCCCCCC
>CAYNUM010000485.1:0-2525 GCA_964400025.1 uncultured Croceivirga sp. | reverse complement strand
GCTGATGTATAAGCGAATAGATTAGTTGTTGATTATAGTTAATTAACCGTCCTACATTGATGCAGTCAAAATGTAGGGCGGTTTTTTATTGCTCAATTTGTTTTAATGGAGTGTTCAACCAAAACTCCTGATCAACTTCAGTTTGGAATTTAGTTTGGGATGGATGGCCCAAAGAAAATTTCTTTTTGACCAGCAATGAATCTTGGATGGACTGTTCGTCGACCCTAATAATTTTCTGAGTGAAAAACTCCCGGAATTGGTCCATAAGCTCTGTTTTCCTTTCCGCCAAAAAATTTCCCTCCGCATCCACCATTTTATTGACCACTATACCCAAGGATGCCTTTTCTCTATCCTCTATTTCAGAGAAAATAAGGTCAAGCCGTTTACGTTGTTGCTTGCTCTTTCTGGGAAAGGACAGCAAGAAAGTATCGCCAACATCATTCACTCGAACGACCTTCTTGACCTTTAACCACTTGTTTTCATAGAACACCTTAAAATCATCAAAGTTTAAGTCCATCCGATTTGCCGCGGGCTTGTTTAGTATCATTCGCATTTGCTTGGTCTCGTTTTCAAAAATGACCTCTTTAATGAAAAACTTCGGCGGTCGAACCAGTTTGAATTGATTGTGGAACGAGATATAATTTAAGTACATCAAATCATTGTACCATTGGTATTCGACCAAGATTTCATAGAGCAAATCCCGCTCTGTATTACTAAACTTCGTTGGTGAGTTTTCATCGGGTTTTTGTTTGTATGCCGCGTAATCCAACTTTCGAATCGCATAGGTGCCCTCATCGATGTAGATGGTACCCTCGACCCTAAATGGAAGTTCTGTTTTACTCAAATCAATTTGATATACCTTTTGATCTCCATAAGACGTCTGCATTACCTTTGAGAATCGGTGCTCTTTAATAAAATCCTTGGTCATGGTATAGACATAGGAATACGCATTGATATCATGGTTCCTAATCGCATCATGAATAAAAAGTAGCACCAGTTCATTTGGGGCGTAATTTTCACCAAATGCGGCATTTGGTATGAATTTATCCCAATTGTTGTAATCATATGGTTTGGCCGCAAATGAGTCTATCTTAAAGTTGCGATTGGTTTCATAATTGAACAGACCAAATTGCATACTCTGGTAATCATTGACCGCAAAACCTTCGTCAATGACTTTAATCAAAGACTCATTGAGATTGATATATGCCTTATCCTTTAACTGATAGTCACGATAGTAGCCGACCAACCCAAAGGCATTATTTTGAAAGTTATCAGGAATTCGGTCAAGGGCATACTGAATAATCTGTTTGGCCGAGGGCTTTCTTTTTTTTCTGCCCTCAACAACGGTCTCGTTTAATTGAAACGTGGCTGGCTTTACAAAGATTTGATTGACGCTACCTTCTTGTAAATCAGAAAACGATACATTCATGGTTTGATACCCCATACTGGAAATCTCAAGTTCTTCACCCTTCAGCCGAAATTCAATCGGAATCTGAAAACCACCATCATTGTTACTAATCACCCCGAGGGCTTTTCCCTTAACACGAACGGTGGCAAAAACCACAGGTTCCCTCGAGGTAGCATCAATTAGTTTCCCGTATAGAAAGTCGTTATAGTCCTGGGAGAACATTGGGCCCAAAACGAAAAACAACACCGCAAACGTAATACCGCTTTTGAAAAACACTTTGTACAATTTATCTAGGGGGTCGATTGAAGTTACAAACTATCAATACTGAAAACAATACCAAAAATCGAACTTAGCAAAAGTTTATGACGAGCTGGATTACTGTTCCTTTGGGAGGGTCTTCAAAGGCGTGTTCATCCAGAAATCTTGATTTAGGGATTCCTCCAATTTGGGCTGTGCTAAATCCCCCAGCGAGCGGTACTTATTGACCAAGGTCTCAGAACTCGAATTGGAACGACCATCCTTTTCAATTTTTTGGGTAAAAAACTCTCGGAACTGGTCAATGGTTTCGTTTTCTCTTTCATTTAGATAGTTGCCGTCTTTATCTTGCAGCTCTTTGATTTCAATCTCCAAGGAGGCCTTTTGTGAATCTTCCATGTTATAAAACAATCGTTGCAATCGTTCATTTTTATTAAAATCCTTTACCGGGAATAATAACGCAAAAGATGATTCATCAATTTGATACCCGCCTGCCACAGGAATTTTCTTGCCTTCGTACCGCACCAAAAAGTCATTCGGAAAGAATGCCATTGGCTTGTTTAAATACAATCGCATTTCACGTTTGGAAGAATTCAGAAGTACTTCTTTAATATAAAATTTAGGGGGTCTTACCAGATTGAACTGGTTGTGGAACGAGATGTAGTTGAGGTACATGCGGCCCTCAAACTCTTGGTACTCCACCAAAATCTCATACAATAAATTCTTGTTTAGGGTGCTGTAGTAATTGGGGGAATCGTCATCATATTCCTGTTTATATACGGCATAATCCAACTTACGAATGGCGAAGGTCAAAACGTCGATATAAATTGTACCGCGGACCTGAAAAGGGGTATTGCTTTTC
>CAYNUM010000484.1:0-2528 GCA_964400025.1 uncultured Croceivirga sp. | reverse complement strand
GAAGGGGTTACCAATGCTCTTTTTTGGAGGTAGTAATTCACACACTTTTATGCATTACGATATTGACTTGGCCAATATTTTTCATTTTCATTTCGAAGGTAGAAAACAGTGCATATTGTTCTCTCAAGATGAAAGTAGACACCTGTATAAGATTCCCCATTCACTGATTACACGCGAGGATATCGATTTTGTAGACCCTGATTTGGAAAAATGGCCAGCATTGAAGAATGCCAAAGGACACATTGCCCATTTGGAACTTGGTAATGTACTTTACATACCAGAAGGCTATTGGCACCATATGAAGTATTTGACCCCCGGTTTTTCAATGAGTCTCCGGGCTATAGCCAGAAAGCCCAAGAATTTCATGAAGGCCGTTTATAATATTTTTATAATGAGGCATTATGATAATTTCATGAGAAGACGAAAGGGCCAACAGTGGATTGATTGGAAAAACGAACAGGCTGTTAAAAAGACCAATGGATTAATTGATGCCGCTTAGGTCAATTCCTTGATTTTAGCGTAGACCAAGTGGGTCTCCCAGCCTCGGTAAAGCAGGTAATCAGCAAGCTTTTTTCTTCTTTTTTGAAGATTGGTTTCCCTAATTTCTTGAAGTCTTTTTTGAGATAGGGCCTGCAATGTATTTTCGTAATCAATATCGGGAATCTCTTTAAGTGCTGACTGAATATTGAATTTAGAAATGTTCCTTGCCTTAAGCTCATTAACGATTCGAATTTTGCCCCATTTTTTTATGCGAAATTTTCCTCTGGCAAAGCTTTTTGCAAATCGTTCTTCATTTAGATAATTCTCATTAATAAGGTGCCCAATAATATGATCAATGGTCTGAGCGGTCATACCAAGACCCTTTAACTTTTCAACAACTTCTTTGTGGCAACGGTCTTGATAGGCGCAGAAATGCTCTATCTTTTTTGTTGCTTCGGCGACCGTATAGCCTTTGGAATATTGCATTCTCAAAGGTATAAAACAAAAAAGCGACTCCGTTTCTGAAGTCGCTTTTTATTATTTTAAAACCTTACCTTCCTTATTCTTGAATCGATATTCAAGATAGGTATAGGCATCTCTGGGCTGTACTTTTACCCACTTTTTATGCTCTAAAAACCATTTGTCGCGAATTGAAGGAAATCCTTTGGTTAAGTAAGCTGCAATAAATGGATGTATGTTCAATACGATTCCGTTGTTTGCATTTTTGCCTTTTAGGATTCTTTCAAGGTCCACATTGATTTTGTCAATCAAAACAATTGGTGCTTCCACTTCTTGGCCGCTACCATTCGGATTTTCTTCGCTTGTTTTGATATTCATTTCAGGTCTAACTCGTTGACGAGTTATTTGAACCAAGCCAAATTTGCTTGGAGGCAATATTTTATGTTTGGCACGGTCATCTTTCATTTCATCCCTTAAGTGGTCGAAAAGTTTTCTTCGATGATCACCTCTGGTCATATCAATGAAATCGACAACGATGATGCCCCCCATATCACGAAGTCTTAACTGACGCGCAATTTCAGTTGCTGCCAGAATATTGACTTCCAATGCGGTGTCTTCCTGGTTTTTTGCTTTATTGGAACGGTTTCCACTATTGACGTCTATGACATGTAGTGCTTCGGTATGTTCTATTACCAAATAAGCACCTTTACTCATAGAGGCCGTTTTTCCGAAAGAAGTCTTAATCTGGCGTTCTATTCCGAATTTTTCAAAAATCGGTGCGTTGCCCTTATATTGTTTTACGATAGATTCCTTATCTGGGGCTATTTCATGAAGATACTCTTTAATATTCTCGCAAAGAATTTCGTCATCAACATGAATACCTGTAAAAGAATCATTGAAAACGTCTCTCAAAATAGAGGAAGCCCTGTTCACTTCTACTAACACCTTGGATGGGTGTTCTGCCCTGTAAAGGGATTTACACATGGTTATCCACTTCTGGTGAAGGTTTTGTAGGTCTTTGTCTAGTTCAGCTACTTTTTTGCCCTCTGCAACGGTGCGGATGATAACACCAAACCCTTTCGGTTTGATACTTTTTACCAATCTCTTTAATCTATCTTTTTCTTCTCGGCTTCCTATTTTCTGAGAAACGGAAACGCGATCTGAAAAAGGAACCATAACCAAATATCGTCCAGCAATTGAAAGTTCTGAACTGATTCTTGGTCCTTTGGTAGAAATAGGTTCTTTTACAATTTGCACCAAAATGGATTGATTGGCCTTAATAACTTCGTTAATACTGCCATTCTTATCAATATCTTTTTCAAATGGAAAATTCTTTAAAGAGAAATCCTTTAGTTTTCCGGTACGTGCCAGTTTAACAAATTTGAGAAGGGTTGAAAGTTGTGGCCCTAGGTCATGGTAATGCAGAAAGGCATCTTTCTCATAACCTACATTTACAAAGGCCGCGTTTAATCCTGTCACGGGTTTTCTTATTTTGGCTAAGAAAATATCACCAACCGAAAAGCCATTATCGTCCTCTTCTTTATGAAGTTCAATTAATTTTCCATCTTTTAACAAGGCAAAATCAACAG
>CAYNUM010000483.1:0-2530 GCA_964400025.1 uncultured Croceivirga sp. | reverse complement strand
CCGCACTCACGATTGGCCAAGACTTTTGTGGGGTCAAAATAGTTGTGCTCGTTGGGTAATTGATATTTTTCAAGGTAGGCATCCAGTTGTGTGTCTGACCAATAGAAAAAAGGACTGACCTTAAGTACACCGTCATTACTGAGGCTCAAAATATCCAATGAATCCCTATGGGCGGTTTGACCCTTTCTTAAGTTTGTGAACCATACATCAGGCTGATGTTCATTCATGGCTCGTTTAAAAGGTTCAAGTTTTACCTGCTCTGTAAATACCTTATGCAAAGGGTCGTTGATATCGGGTATACCCATAACGACATCGCGATGCGCCGATGTTTGTTGGGGCACATATAATTTGATATTTAGCCCCAGACGTGAAATCAATGCTTCAGCATGGCGATAGGTATTCGGGGTATTGTAACCCGTATCACACCAAATCACAGGAATATCGGGGTCTACATCGGCAACAGCATGCAGAATGGCCACTTCATATGGTCGAAAATTTGTGGTAACCACAGGCTTTTGGCCATGTTGAATGGCCCATGCGATGATTTCTTGTGGAGGAATACCCTTTAATTGAGCATTCCACTTTGGTAATTGATCCTCTGACATACCGAATTCGTATTACTATTTACCCCAACTAATTGTATTCCAAATACGCTCATGAAAAAAGTAGAGTACCATTTTGGTTACCAATTCTACCACCCCAATTGAAAAAGCCAAGGTGAGCGTACCTGTAATGATCCAAGAAATTAGAATAGTGTCCAACGTACCGATTGCCCGCCAACTTATGGACTTTGCAATACTGCGCTTCGGACTCTCGGAACTTCTATCCTTTTTGAAGGATGTTTTCTCCTTTTTTTCTGAAATAATCAGTTGGTCTGCAATCATAATTTATTATCCTATCGATTTAGTAGGAAATACAAACATAATCCATTTCACAAAACTGAGAAGTTAAAAACAAGATAAAAATGACATTACCCTATAGTTTTTATAGATTAATAAGAAATGATGGTAATCATTGCCTTATCATTAAAACCGAAGCGGTTTATTTAACAATTAAATCTGCTAGGGATGTATTGCGGTAGACTTCAAGGTTGGCATCGCGCACGCGTAACATCAAATCGTGCACCGAGCAGTGTTCTTCGTCAGGGCAATCACTACAGCGTTCGTAGAAATTCAGACTTACGCAGGGCACCATAGCTATTGGACCTTCCAAAATGCGCATGATAGCCGTCATTGGAATATCTTTTGGTTCTTTGATCAAGTAGTACCCCCCACCCTTTCCTTTTTTAGATCCCAGGTAGCCATTTCGACGGAGTGTCAATAATATACTCTCTAAAAACTTCTGTGAAATATTTTCATGCTCGGCTATCTCAGCTATCTGTGTAGGATCCTGACTGTCTTGTGAAGCAAGATAGGTCAAGGCTTTAAGGCCGTATTTCGTTTTCTTGGAGAGCATCGTACGAATATAGCGAAAAATGAATGCCAATTCTGATGACAACGGTCAACTAAAACACGGCTCGTCCAAATAGTTTATCTTCAAGTTTACATTCAGTTCTAAATTTGCAAAACATATGTGAACTACCTCAAACGGTAATTCCCAATGCCATAACAATTGAAAAAACTCAAAAAAATAGTAAAGCGAATGCTACTGTCCATTGTTATACTGATTGTCACCTTAGTCCTTGTTTATTTTGCGTTTACCAACTTCTATCCTTCTTTTGGAGGTGGTGTAAATAAAGAAAGACAGGCCCAATATCAAAATTCAGAACAGTTTAGTGACGGAAAGTTCTTAAATACGAAAAGGGAAATTCCGGAAGCTGCAAGCTTTTCAAAGATGCTCTCCATAAGTCGAAAATTCTTCTTTGAAAAGGTGGAAAACGGCAGACCAAGCAAAGACTTGGCAGTACAAAAAATAGATTCTATGAGTGTAGCTTCCTTTGAAGCAGGAACTCGCCTCGTTTGGTTCGGACATTCCGCTTTTTTGTTACAGCTCGATGGTACGACTATCTTGATTGACCCCATGCTTGGCAAGGTCCCTGCCCCCACAAATTGGATGGGTGCCAACCGCTTTAATATAGATTCACCCATTGAAATCCAAAAGCTGCCAAAAATTGACGCTTTAGTGATCTCACATGACCATTATGACCATTTGGACTATGAATCCATTCAAATGTTGAAAAGCAAGGTAGAGCACTTTTTTGTTCCTTTAGGGGTAGGTGTTCATTTAGAAGCTTGGGGCGTGCACTCTTCAAAAATTTCTGAAATGGATTGGTGGCAAGAAACGTTGTATAAAGACATTCGATTGGCCTGCACCCCCGCCCAACATTTTTCGGGTCGAAAATTTTCAAATGGGCAAAGCACGCTCTGGAGTTCTTGGGTGATCAAATCAGATAGTACTGCACTCTTTTTTAGCGGCGACAGTGGCTATGCACCCCATTTTAAATCGATTGGTGAAAAATATGGCCCCTTTGACTTCGCCATGATGGAATGCGGTCAGTACAACAAAATGTGGCCAGACATTCATATGTTTC
>CAYNUM010000482.1:0-2538 GCA_964400025.1 uncultured Croceivirga sp. | reverse complement strand
ATACTGTTTATAGCTTTTTGGATGATGTGGTACGTGAGATTTCGGCCATATCCCCTAGCCCCTATTTTCATATCGGGGGAGATGAAAGTCATGCGACCCCGAAGAAAGATTACATTCATTTTGTCGATAAGGTAGAGCAAATTGTTCAAAAACATGGAAAAAGGTCCATTGGCTGGAATGAAATTGCACAAGCAAATATCGATTCCTCAACAATCAACCAATTCTGGAACGAACCTAAAAGTGCATTAAAAGCAGCTGAGAAGGGATGCAAAATAATCCTTTCACCCGCGAAAAAGATTTACCTCGATATGAAATATGACACCCTTTCAAAACACGGTTTGACTTGGGCGGCATATATTCCTGTTTTTGATGCGTACAATTGGGATCCAGAAACTTATGTTGAAGGTTTAGCTAAAGTCGATATTTTTGGTATAGAAGCGCCATTATGGTCAGAAACCATTAGCAACAGTTCTGAATTGGAGTATTTGGCTTTTCCCAGAGTAATCGGTTATTCTGAGTTGGGATGGACTCCTGCAGAAAATCGCGATTGGGAAGATTATAAGACCCGTTTATTGGGCCAACAATCTTACTTGAATCGAAATAATATTAATTTTTACCGGACCAATGCTATAGATTGGAATGAATAATAAATAAAATGCGTTGGCAGAGAACTAAACAGCTTTCTGGCCAACGCATTTTTGAAGAGGGCTCTTCTATTACTTAGCAATTATTCTCCCTGTCCTAATGAAAACCCGCGGCTTCCATTAAATTTATAAAGGTTTTCAGTTTTGATTACATCGAAGTTCAAGTGATTAAGTTTTGACAAAAGGGCAACCACCTGTTCAAACTCAATTGGTGCATACTGTGGCTCTGCCGTATTAATGTTAGCGTCTACACCAACAAATCGACATCGCCAATGGTCGGTACAATAGGTTTCCTTTAATCCATTTGGATAGACCTTAACACCACGGTTGGTAATCATTTTAAGTTTCAACCTATATGCACCCACGGATGATAAAACATCTCCTAAGGTATTTGGGTCGGTACCTTGCCAATCGAGAAATACATCTACACCTACCAATTCTTTTTGTTCTGGTTTTCTCACATATTCTGGAATGTTAATCACTCCTTTTCCATTAGCTAAGGTGCTCATTGGTAATTCCTTGGGGGCATTACCTAGGTTTTCAATCACTTTATCAGCAAATTCTTGCGTATTTGTAAGCTGAATACTGACCCCTTCTTTGTAGATATCGGCAGTATGAAAGCCTTGTTCTAGAGTGGCCAGCCAAGCATTCTTGATTTTATCCCCTACCTCGGGTTGCCCAATATGTGCAAGCATGGCTACAGATGCGTTTATCAACCCTGATGGATTCGCTATGGCCTGGCCTGCAATATCAGGGGCAGAACCGTGAATTGCTTCGAACATGGCAACGTTCTTTCCAATATTCGCCGAACCGCACATACCAACCGAACCTCCAATCTCAGCCGCTATATCTGAAATAATATCACCATAAAGATTAGCGGTGACCACAACATCGTAATTTTCAGGTTTGGCGGCTAAACGAGCAGAACCGATATCAATAATCTGGGTTTCATTCTTGATATCTGGGTATTCAGCAGCAATCTCATTGAAGACTTTATGAAAAAGACCATCGGTAATCTTCATAATATTATCCTTAACCATACAGGTCACTTTTTTTCGACCAAAGGCTCTTGCGTATTCGAATGCATATCGCACGATTCGCTCACTTCCGGGGCGAGTGATCAACTTCAAACATTGATAGACATCTTGGGTCTGACGATGCTCAATACCGGCGTACAGGTCTTCTTCATTTTCTCGAATAATGACCACATCCATATTGGGGAAATTTGTGGGAACGTAAGGATAAAGGGCATTCACGGGTCTTACATTGGCAAAAAGACCCAATGACTTTCTAAGGGTGACGTTAAGACTCTTGTAACCTTTGCCTTGGGGAGTGGTTATTGGCGCCTTAAAAATAATCTTGTTATTATTTATCGCGTCCCATGCCTTGGCATCTATGCCTGAAGAATTACCGGATAGATACACCTTTTCTCCAAGCTCAATAAACTCCGGTTCAATATTTGAGCCGGCCGCTTCCATAATTCGCAGCGTCGCTTTCATAATTTCTGGCCCAATACCATCACCCATGGCAACAGCGACCTTGACAGGAGTATTAATTGACTTTTTCGTATTCCTTTTGGCAACAATTTGTGTGTTCATATTCTAACGTGCAATGAGATTACTGTTACAAATATGACAACTTTATTTCATAAATTATTATTTAATTACTTTACTTAAAACATTAATTATTTTTATAAATAGGTTTTTGAAAGTATCAAATCATTGAAGAAAAGGGTATTAGAATTATTGTGGTAAACGCTCGAGCAAGTCTTTAATTCTCGCATTCCATCGTTCCTGCGCTTCAGGGTCGCGTGAAAAATTGGTCTCCCAATCATATTGGTCTTGAAGGTCCTCTAATTCCTTTAAGGTCTTTTTATAAATTACTCGAATCTCTT